>JANMDA010000323.1:0-5157 GCA_031376085.1 Chloracidobacterium sp. | reverse complement strand
GGTCGCCGTGTTTGTCGATGTCGCTGTTGGCGTGCTTGTCGGAGTATTTGTCGCAGTGATCGTTGCCGTGTTTGTAGGTGTATTTGTCGGGGTGAGTGTAGCCGTGCTGGTAGGAGTACCAGTCGCTGTTGCAGTTGGCGTTGCTATCGTAAGGCTGCTTACTGCGATCTCATCAATATTAATTCTATTCGAGTTGCCGGAAACCTTGCGAATCTCAAACCGGACAGGCCTTCTTGCTCCGATGGTAAATGTCACAGCCGTGAGCGATTGCGAACTTGTCGTGATCGTGTTTCCAAATTTCTGCCAGGTCGTGCCATTGTTAAACGATCCCCAGAGTTCCCATGTGCTGCTGGCATCTGTTCCGTAAACTGCGTGCTGGATCGAGATCGTCGCCGCATTCGCAACGTTGAAGTTCATTCTGACAAAACCCAAATTCTGAACACGGGCCGCGAAATTACCAACCTTGTGATCGTTGGCTAGACTTCCTGTAAGAGCGTCATCCATAAGCCAGCTGCCAGAACCCAAATTTACATTTGCAGCGGCATAACCCGGTTTGCCCCCCGACTCGAAACCTTCATTCAAAAGATTTGAGGCGCTTGATTCGCTGGCGACGAATGTAAAAGCGTAAATCGCTGCCAATGCCAGAACTGCCGAATAAATGATGTAATTTCGTTTGATCACGATCTTTTTTTAAGTCTCGGGTGGAACGCAAATAATTATATACCGCTTTAATGCAAATCAGAAGCTAAATTTCTAAATAACGGTACCATCCGCGATCAAGGCATTTTTGGGAACGATGATTATGCCGTCGCGAATGTAAAAGGATTTGTCGTCGGCGTCCCGGTGATCTGCTCCGTCCTGGTTGACCAATCTGACGTTTTTTCCGATCCTGACATTTTTGTCGATGATCGACCGCCTGATCATGGTATTTTCGCCGATGCCGATATGAGGTTTGCTGTTTGTGATATTAGTTTGGATTTCGGTTATCGATTCAAAAAAATCGGAACCCATTACGATCGAATCCTCAATGTCGGCACCTTTATCGATGCGGCTGCGAAGCCCGATGATCGAATTGCGCACATGAACCCCATTAAGGATGCAGCCTTCGCTGATCATCGAATTATCGATGTCGCAGCCATGCATTTTTGACGGCGGCAGATAGCGGCTGCGCGTGTAAATCGGTGCCGCTGCGTCAAAGAAATTAAATTTTGGCAGCGGCGAAGCCAAGTCGAGATTGGCTTCGTAAAAAGCACGGATGGTCCCGATGTCTTCCCAATAATCTTTGAAAAGATGTGCCTGGACATTATATTTCTCGATCGCAGCAGGAATTATCTCACGTCCAAAATCGACCCATGAATGATCGGTCTTCAGCAACTCGACCATTTTGTTGTAGTTAAAAACATAGATACCCATCGACGCAAGAAACGGACGGCTCTCCGCTTCTTCGCCGGTCAAACCAAAGCCTGTGGTATCAACGAGCATCGATTCAAGAGCGTCGCCTTTCGGCTTTTCGCTGAACTCGACGATCTTGCCTTTGGCATCGGTTTTCAGCAGGCCGAATTCAGGTGCTTCGTCGCGTCGGCACGGATTGACCGAGACTGTCATATCAGCGTTCGTCTCGAAATGACGTTTGAGAAAATTGCGATAATCCATCCGGTAGAGATGATCTCCCGAAAGTATTAGCAGCGTATCAACTCGCTGATCGCGCAGGTGCGGCAGCACCTGGCGCACGGCGTCTGCAGTGCCCTGAAACCATTCGGGGTTTTCTTTTGTTTGTTCGGCGGCCAGAACTTCGACAAAGCCGGACGAAAACCCCGAGAAACGATACGTCCGTGAGATGTGACGATTGAGCGACGCCGAATTATACTGCGTCAGCACGAATATTTGTGTGATCTCTGAGTTGATGCAGTTCGACACCGGCACGTCGATCAACCGGTATGTCCCGCCAAGCGGAACTGCCGGCTTCGACCGCTCATGCGTCAACGGGAAAAGGCGCGAACCCGCACCGCCGCCCAGTATCACCGCAACTACATTGTCGTATTGGCCCATCGCCCTAATTGTAAATGGAAAGTGGAAAATGGACAATGGAAAAGGGAAAATGGTGGTCAGTGGCCAGCGGTCAGAACCTGAACTGACCACTGACAACAGACCACTGACAACTGCTCATGTGGTATTGGACAAAGATCATCTTTCTAGTTTTCGTCGGAGCTCTGCTCGTATGGTTTCTTTACGAGTTGGTGACGTTTCCGGCTATTTCGCGTCTGCGGACTGAGAATCCCACGACGACCTCGATGATCGAATACCGTCTTTCACAGGCGACGGCGGAAGGCCGTGAGCCGCGAAAGTTTATGATCTGGATGCCGATCGAACAGATCTCGCCTAATTTACAGCGAGCCGTGCTTGCCGGCGAAGATGCGAGATTCTTCCAGCACAACGGCTTTGACTGGGACGCGATCCAAAAGGCGTGGGACGAGGCCGTCGAAGAGGGCAAGAAAGAAGATAAGGAAGAATGTCAGGACGAAGCAAAGGCAGCAAATACCAGTAACAAAGACTGCGGCAATAATCAGGACGACTGGATACCGCCAATGCCGTCGTTCAAACGCGGAGCCTCGACCGTCACGCAGCAGCTTGCCAAGAATCTTTTCCTGTCCGAAGACCGCAATTTCCTGCGAAAGGGCCGCGAGGCAGCTTACACCTACTTTCTCGAACGCGAACTCTCAAAGAAGCGCATTCTCGAAATTTACCTCAACGTCATCGAATGGGGCGACGGCATCTACGGCGCCGAGGCCGCCTCACGGGCTTATTTCAAAAAATCCGCCGCCGATCTCACACCCAGCGATGCAGCGTTCCTCTCAGCGATGATCCCCAGCCCGCTGAATATCTTTAACCCAGCCAAAAACCGCAAACGCGTCGTTCGCCGCCAAAGAGTTATTTTGCGTGGAATGAACTCGATCAAGCTGGATTATTCGGAAAAATAGTTTATCCCGTCACCGTGGTCAGTTTTGAGCCTTAGATTCGTGAATCACGATCCAACTCAGCCTGTTGGATATCTTCTAAGCAATTTGTCAGGCGAGTTTCGATAATTGAAAGGATTCGCGCGTTTTCGGGCAATCTGGGACCGCCGTGTGAGTTCGACAACACGTCAAACATTCTTTGCAGCTCCATTGTGGCGGTTAATAATAAGTCTTTATTCGTCGTGGTTAATCGTGACATATGGTAATACTTCCAACTCAAATATATGGGAAATTGCGGGCGGTAACGTGAGAGTAAGTTCGCTAGAACGATTCAGGAGCAGTATTCGGGAGTTCTATGTCAATACCGATGTCTGGTGCGCGGATAGCGAGTCCGACTGACTCAGGCGAACACCTATCGGGACAGCCGCCAATCTCGTATTCCAAAACGGATGTGAATCTTTTGTTGACGAGATTTTTATGCTCATGGCAAAGATTACCATGCGTAGCGACTGCCGGCTTGCGTCCTGTGGCACTCATCCCGAAGATAAAGTGCGCGGGCGCCGCAGAGTCGCAGTCGAACCAATCGCAAACTAGGTTTCTATGGCTATTCATAATAAATAATCGCGATGGCAACAAAAATATTGCCATCGAATAAGTTTATCTAGGATCGTGGTCAGTTTGAAGCTAAAAGCATATCAGCTTGTTTGATATTCTTTAAGCATAATGTCATTTGCTTTTCGATATGTGAGAGGAACAGGGAATGTTCGGCAAATTTGGGGTTGCTGAATGAATTCGACATCACATCAAACATTCTTGCCATCTCCATCTCGGCGCTCGACAGGACGTCTTCTTCAGCTGTATAAAATTTCGGCATATATTTAACTCCAATATATTTAACTCCAAGGCTCCAATGTACAGGCCTTATTTAACCGTGTCGGTGCGTTACAACACTTTCGGCAAATATATTTCACCTGCCGTGAACCGCGCGACGATTAGCGGCAAGCCTCCGACAAGCTGCGGCAAGCGTCCGACGAGTTGCGGGGAGCGTCTGCGCGGGCGCGGAGAGCGTCTGCGCGGGCGCGGAGAGTGGCTGCGCGGGCGCGGAGAGCGTCCGACGAGTTGCGGGAAGCGTCCGACGCTTGTCGAATGGTGGTTTTCTGGTAGAAAGGTCGCGAAATTCTTAGAATTCCAGTAAAACAAAGGAGAAAATCATGGCAATCAAATCATTTGCGAGCATAATTGACGTGTGAAATTTTAAGGGCAAAGGAATAACTGCAACCAGCCACCCTTCGCCCCGAGTATCAATAAAGATACATTTCCCCCTTGTCAGTCTTTATTCCAAAGCAAATTCGGTGACGTGAACGTAAATACGCCCTACTTGACGGGCGTGATTAAGGCAAAGATGCTGATTTACAGTTGTATAGGGAATTTCGGAAAGCAGCGCCTGTCCGGCAGCATCGTGCACCAACAAACCGTACCACACATGCTTTGTAGCAAATGTATCGCAGTGTTTCCACTCGCAAAGGCCATCGGATTGGGTTTTCACTTGAGTTGATCAATGAGCGGTTCTATATTTCAACTGGATCAAGGGAAAACCATCGATCGTGTCATATCCGGCGGCGTTCGCGGCGGCCTTGATATGTAGTTTTGTTGCTCCGTAATGAAGATTCAAGAGCGTATCCCACTTGGAACAACTTACAGTGAAGTCGATGCATCCTTTCGCTTCGATGGCAGCTTTCAGTGAGGCTAGTATTCGCAACTTGTTTAATATCATTTTATCTCCCGAATGCGCGTAACCGTAACAGTAGTAGCGAACAATAGCAATGTTACTTGTGCGATACCGTCGGCCATGATTACGTCACAGCCCTAACCATGTATCGCCGTGAGTATCTCATCCAACACGTTCCTCACGTCACCGAGCAGAATGCAAAATGCAAAATGCACAATGAAGAGAGAAGACTCTTCATTGTGCATTGATCACTGTGCGGGTTAAATTCGCCCTACTTCTTGCCGACGAGTTTCATTTCATCGACGACCCACTTGGCGTTGCCGAATTTTTCGGTGACGTAGAGAACGTATCTAATATCGACCGAGATCGTGCGATTCGTGTCGTAGTCGTAGTAGAAATCGTTGCCGAGGCCTTCAAAGTTGCCGTCGAAGCAGATGCCGACCTGTTCGCCTTTGTTGTTAAGGATCGGTGAGC
>JANMDA010000321.1:0-1935 GCA_031376085.1 Chloracidobacterium sp. | reverse complement strand
CCACGGCGTGTATCCGAATAACCTGTAACCGAGCAGATCTGAATAGCCAAAATGACCGTAAGGGAATCCGCTGACGATCGCCAATGTTTCGATCATCAAGGCCAAAATTCCCAAAACCGCAAACAAGATGATCGCGTCCCGAAGGCCCAGCCACATTTTCGTCGCCCAAAATGCGGGAAGCGCAAAAAGAATTACATTTATGCCCGAAACAAAATGCGCCTCCGCCGGAATAACGACGTTCGCCATGAAGAACGCTCCAACAGCGAGAAAGGCCAGGATGCTAGACCCGATAATCTTACTTTGAGTGCTTAAAACTCTCATCAAATACTGATTTGCGGCCCGGCCGCGATATAATTGATCGATGTCCGATCTCCGCTTCTTACTAAAGGTCAGCCGGCCGCGATTTTGGTTCTATGTCTTCGGGCCGTATATCTTGGGGTTGATCGCCGGAGCGACAACAATAAATAATCTCGTCAACGGGCCGACAATTCTTTTTGCACTCTATTTTCTTCTTCCGGCAAATTTGCTGATCTATGGCGTAAACGACATTTTCGATTACGAAACCGACCGGCTAAACGACAAAAAGACAGATTACGAAGCCTTGGTCGATCAAGCCCGTCATAAAGTTTTGATTATTTGGATTTCGCTCTTCAATATTCCTATACTTTTTCTCGCGTTCGTTTCCTTTGCCGCTGCGTGGATCTCGATAGGCGGCTTTTTGTTCTTTTCTATCTTCTATTCGGCCCCGCCGATCAGGGCTAAGACAAAACCTTTCCTCGATTCGGCCTTCAATATTCTCTATGTCTTTCCCGGAATATTCGGCTATTATCTGATGGCCAATAAATTGCCGCCTATCCATATAATCATCGCCGCCGGATGCTGGACCGCCGCGATGCACGCCTATTCTGCGATCCCTGACATCGAAGCGGACCGCCGTGCCGGTTTGAAAACGATCGCGAGCGTCCTCGGCCCATTCGGGACTTTGGCCATATGCAGTTTGCTCTATCTCGCCGCCGCCGTTATTTCCTTTTCATATCTCGGTTTCGTCAGCATAACGCTCGGCGCGGTATATCTTATATTAATGGCCGCGTCTGTCGTATCCGTTAGGACAGGAACTTTGTTCAAACTTTACAAAGCGTTCCCGGTCATCAATGTCTTAGCCGGTTTCATAATTTTCTGGCATATCGCACTCGAAAAGTTTTTCTAAATTGCTTCCAACGGTTCCGCCGTCGTAATTCCATAAACTCTTTTATAAGCCAACTCTGCGCTTATCAAACATATCTGCGTTCCGATTCCCGGATTTGTTCCTGCTCCCACATAGAAAAGATTCTCGGCCTTTTTCGATTTATTTTTCGGACGAAATATCGCGGTTTGCCGCAGTGTATGAGCCAGACCCAAAGCCGAGCCTTTGAAGGCATTGTAATCGGCCGCAAAATTATCAACTGTATAAACGCGTTTGAACTCGATCATTGAACGCAAATTTGTCAGTTCCATTTCCGTTTCCATCAATGCAAGTACTCGATCCGCATAGGCTTCTTTTTCTGCTTCGGTAAAACACAGCCCGGATGCGATCGGCACGAGAACAAACAAATTTTCTTTGCCCGCCGGTGCGACCGACTGATCTGTCACGCTCGGAGCGCAGACGTATAGTGACGGCTCGTCCGGCAAACAAGGGTTTCTATAAATGTCGTCAAAATTCTTTCGCCAGTCTTCGCTAAATAAAAGGTTGTGATGAATAAGCGGTGGCAGTTTTTCGCTGACCCCCAAGTACATAATGAACGCCGACGGCGCCATCGTGCGTTTCTGCCAATATTTCTCTTTGTGCGTTTGATGAGGTTCGTCGAGCAGTTTTGTTTCAGTAAACCACATATCCGCATTCGAAATAACGATGTCCGCGTCAATCACCTCGCCACCTTCGAGGCGGACGCCTACAGC
>JANMDA010000058.1:0-1893 GCA_031376085.1 Chloracidobacterium sp. | reverse complement strand
GGTCGAAAAAGCATCGCCGTACCTGATGAATATTTTCCTCCAGGCCTTTGACGAGGGTTGGATTACCGACGGCCGCGGCAAGAAGGTTTATCTCTCTGACGCGATCGTCATTATGACGTCAAATCTAGGCTCGGACAATTTCAAAAAGTATGAGTCGCCTCTCGGGTTTGCCAACAATCCCAATGGCGATATGAAGCAGATCCGGAGCGATGTGATGAAGGCCGCCGAGACGCGGTTTACACCTGAATTTCGCAATCGTATCGACGAGATGATCATCTTCGCTCCGCTGACGATGGACGAGGTCCGCGAAATAGCAAAACTTTATCTAAACAAGATACAGCGAAATATGGAACGCCAGGGCAAGCTCGTCGAGATAACCGAGGCCGGCCTTGATCTGTTGACCGAGAAAGGCTTTAGCCAGACCTACGGAGCACGCTTCCTGAAACGGCACATCGACCAAAAGGTAAAACTGCCGATCACAAACGAATGGAAAGCCGCAATGAAATTCACCGTCGACGCCGTTGACGGCGAGATCGTTGTCAAAACGGGCGAGATACTCAACCTCAATTAAACCATTGGAAAATTTTTCGCAATCCTTGGCTTCGATGATAATATTTCATCGAAGCCTTTTTCATTATGAACAGATCTATCTCACATATTTCTCAAGCAATATTATTGTCTTTTTGGGTACTCGTTTTTTCTTGCATTGTTACCGCACAAGTGGAAACCAATAAAGCCGATTCCAAAGAAAAAGCTGAGGCAATTATCAAGAAGGCGGTTCAAAACCTCGGTGATGATCGTTATCTACAGATCAAGTCGCAGGTTGGGCGTGGAAAATTTAGCAACATAAGAGAAGGAACGGTTATTTCGTTTCAGTCTTTTACCGATGTGATCGTCTTTCCCGACAAGGAGCGCACGGATTTCAGAGGCGGCGGTGCGCGCACGATTCAGGCAAATTCTGGAAGCACGGGTTGGCTGTATGATGACAGTCTGGACGTAATAAAGGTCCAAAATGAATCTCAGATCGCCAACTTCAAGCAAGGAATCAGAACGAGCCTCGATAATCTGCTGCATGGCTACTGGAAAGGCGACGGTGAATTAACATACGTTGGTAAACGAGCGGCGACTTTGGGTAAGCGCAACGACGTTGTGAAGCTTACCTATAAGGACGGTTTTGTGGTCGAGTTTGAGTTTGCGATGGACGACGGCCTGCCGCAAAAGGCGATCTATAAACGCACAAATGCCGATGGTGAAGAGACAAAGGAAGAAGACCGTTACGCCCAATTCCTCGACATCAGCGGCGTAAAGACGCCCTTCATTGTCGACCGATTTTCAAACGGCAAGCAATCATCGCGGATCAATTACGAATCTATCGACTTCAACAAAACGATCCCCGACTCGATCTTCGCAAAACCGTCAAACCCCAAAGACGCCAAAAAAGACCTGAAATTCTAGTCCGCGCATCAACGGAGCGAGGACACTCCTGTCCTCAAGCGTCCGAAGGACGCTGACGAGCGTGATAAACACTCAATTTGAAAAATAACTGTGGCCGTCTCGCCGGGGGAACCGGCGATGAGGACAAGAGTGTCCTCGCTCCATCATCGAAGAACTATCGAAAATGGAAATATCGTCAAAAGACTGGCGTTGATGGAATTGGATTAGTATTTGCGGCTTTTCTTCTCGAAATTGAGTGACCGCTGTAGAGAATGAGACGAAAATTCATAGATGTTGTTACCGTCAACGCTAATGACAGTAGCCCACTCCGTTTGTGAATATTCATCAGGCGGAAACATTGCGACAACTCGTTCGCCTACGACATTCTCATGTGCCTTATCGATTAAAACCTCTCGTTCAAGGATGCTGGTAGCTTTTGGCAATTGCGACTGAAAGCAC
>JANMDA010000220.1:0-2419 GCA_031376085.1 Chloracidobacterium sp. | reverse complement strand
CCTTCGTCGATGTTGATGGCGTTGATGCCGGTGACGCGGATGTTCTGGTAATCGGCGAGCGACGTCTTTTTGATGACGCCGTTCTTTGTCACCATCGTCAGGTAGATCTCTTCGCCAAAATCGCGGACGGCCATTACGGCGACGAGTTTGCGCTCGCTTGATAGCTGGACGAGATTGACGACCGCTTTGCCGCGGGCCGAGGTGTCGCCTTCGGGTATCTCGTGGACCTTTATCTTAAAGACCTGGCCGTTGTCGGTGAAGATCATCAGATAAGCGTGCGTCGAAGCAATAAACAAATTCTCGACAAAATCTTCGTTCTTCGCCTTGGCGCCGAGACGGCCTTTGCCGCCGCGTCCTTGGCGTGAATAGGCAGCGATCGGCGTGCGTTTGATGTAACCGGCGTTTGTCACGGTGATCGCAACGTCCTCGTCCGGGATCAGGTCCTCGATGCTCAGATCGACGCCGGCATCGACGATGACCGTTTTGCGGGCGTCGCCGAACTGCCGTTTGACCTCAACCAACTCGTCGGTAATGACCTGACGCAGAACGCTCTCGTTTTGGAGAATATTCTCTAGTTCGGCGATGTATTTGATGATCTCGGCGTATTCGTCGAGAATCTTCTGGCGTTCGAGAGCCGACAGGCGACGCAATTGGAGATCAAGTATTGCCTGGGCCTGAATGTCGCTGAAATCGAGGCTGGTGATGACCTTGTTAAGTTCTTTCAGGAACTGCTCTTTCGATTTCTCGCCCGTTACGCCGCGCCAGGCTTTGACCTCGCTGGCGGTCGATAGATTCGCCGTCAGCCACAATTTCGCTTCGTCAACCGAACGCGAATTGCGGATCGCCGGAATGATGTAATCGAGGGCGTCAATGGCTTTGTTGAGACCTTCTAAAATATGGGCACGAGCTTGCGCTTTTCTTAGATCAAATTCTGTACGGCGGCGAACGACCTCGCGGCGAAATTCGACGAACGCCTCGAGCATCTGCTTGAGGTTGAGCACCTTTGGCTGGCCGTCAACGATCGCGATGTTGATGATGCCGAACGACGACTGCATCGGCGTCAGTTTGTAGAGCTTGTTGAGAATGACTTGCGGGATCGCATCGCGTTTTAGTTCTATGACGATGCGCATTCCTTCGCGGTTGGATTCGTCGCGGATCTCAGAGATACCGTCGAGACGTTTTTCGTGGACGAGTTCGGCGATCTTTTCGATCAGACGAGCCTTATTTACCTGATACGGAATTTCCGTGATTACAACTGCGTTTTTAACACGGTCGCCGCGTCCGACCTCATCGACAACTGCGCGGGCACGCATTTGAATGATGCCGCGGCCGGTCTTGTATGCGCGATGAATTTCTTCGCGGCCGTAAATAAATCCGTAAGTCGGAAAATCAGGGCCGGGAACGTGCTTGATGAGTTCGTCAATGGTGATCGCCGGATCTTTTATCAACGCGATAGTCGCCTCAAGTATCTCGGTCAGATTGTGCGGCGGAATTTTTGTCGCCATGCCGACGGCGATGCCTTCGGAACCGTTTACCAGAAGCAGCGGAATGCGCGTCGGCATAACCTTTGGCTCGGATAACGATTCATCGTAGTTCGGCTGGAAGTCGACTGTTTCCTTTTCGATGTCGTCGAGAACTTCGTTGGTGATCTTTGCGAGCCGCACTTCGGTATATCGCATCGCGGCCGGATTATCGCCGTCGATTGAGCCGAAATTGCCCTGGCCGTCAACCAGCGGATAACGCATCGAAAAATCCTGCGCGAGCCGCACGACCGTATCGTAAACCGCTGTGTCTCCATGCGGATGATATTTACCGATAGTGTCGCCAACGACGCGGGCCGATTTCTTGTACGGCTTGTTGTATGTATTGCCAAGCTCATTCATCGCCCAAAGCACTCGCCGGTGAACGGGTTTAAGCCCGTCACGCACGTCTGGCAGGGCACGGCCGATAATTACGGACATTGCGTAGTCGAGGTACGACCGCCGCATTTCGTCTTCGATATTGATCTGATTTCGTTCTATTAATGAATCCATTTTATGTGGTTATTTAAACCTTGTGTAAAACTGAGCAAAACAGTTATAATACTTGTTGTGTTTTACGTTCCTGAAAAAAGGACGTGAAATCCAAGAAAGTTCGGAAAGCTAAAAGCCTTAACTTAACTAATATTTTACAGGCTTTTGGCCTGCTTCGCAACCTAGCGTAAGCCCTCAATAACAGCCCTCTTCCGGGCAATCAATCAAACAAAATGTTACCTTCCGGATCTGAAAATCCCGGCACAGCCGAACGTCCATCTGTCCCGCCTGCGATCGACAAAGAAAGCCGCCGTATTCAGCGTATCTCGTTGCCTCTTCCTGTGCGCGTTGAAGTCAGGGTCGACAAGGCTGTGACGTGGAACGAGATCACACGGCTCGTTGACGTG
>JANMDA010000215.1:0-2220 GCA_031376085.1 Chloracidobacterium sp. | reverse complement strand
ATCGATTCACTGCTTATTACGCCCTGTTACTGGCAGACAAAGGGCGAATATCTGTGGCATACGGCGATCGACGATCTGTGGGTCACATGGCGTGGCCGCCCGTTTCAAGCAAAAGCATTTTACAGTGAAGCGAACGGGTCGCCGACGTTTTTGATCGACGCGCCGTCGTTATTTCATCGCGATTCGATCTACGGCTATACGGAAGACTACGAACGTTTCGCCTTTTTTAATCACGCGGCATTGGCCTTATTAGAGAGGATCGGCCGGGCACCTGACATCGTTCATTTGAACGATTGGCACTGCGGTTTTGCGGCAGTTGAAATTGCATCGCGGCGTCGATATGAACAATATTGGCAGTCCACCAGAACAGTATTTTCCATCCATAACATGGCCTATCAAGGCGGGTTTGGTTTGGGCGAATTGCCGAATCTTGGCTTTACTTCGGACTTTGCTGTAAGTAGCTTTAGTTTCAATGGTTATGCTTCGGCAATGAAGGCAGGACTTGAAGTGTCTGACACCATTTCTTCCGTCTCAAAACGCTATGGTCACGAGATCCAAACGGGCGAATTCGGGCACGGCCTCGACTGGCTCACACGGCAGCGGGCGAACCGTTTGATCGGCATCACAAACGGTGTGGATTATGATGTCTGGAACCCGGAGACCGACCCGGAACTGTCCTCACATTTCTCGATAAATGATCTCAGCGGCAAGGCCGAATGCAAACGAGCCTTGCTCGAACAGTTTCAATTGCCCGTTGAACTCGAACGTCCGATCTTTGCCAGTGTTACGCGTCTTACGTCTCAGAAAGGCGTCGAACTATTGCGGCAGGGAGCGGGTGACATTCTGGCTGCGGGCGGGTTTTTTATTGCTCTTGGGTCAGGCGAGAAAGATTCGGAAAAGTTTCTACAGGCCTTGCGCGATTACGCACCTTCGCGCGTCGGTGTCTATATCGGTTACAATGAAAGCCTGGCACACTTAATTGAAGCCGGTGCGGATATGTTTCTGATGCCGTCGAAGTTTGAGCCTTGCGGATTAAACCAAATGTATTCGTTGAGATACGGAACTGTGCCGATAGTTCGCGCGGTCGGCGGCCTGGATGATACTGTGCAGAATTTTGATGCGGTCAGCGGTACGGGCAACGGATTTAAGTTTAAGGAATTTCGTTCGGACAAGCTGCTTGAAAAAATATACGAAGCGCGATTTGCCTACGAAGACAAAGCGACATGGGCAAAGATCCAACGCAACGGAATGTCAGTCGATAACTCTTGGGAAAACGCGGCGAGGAATTATGTCGAGCTATATGATTGGACACTTCGCAACTGATAAATAACAGATGATAATTGTAATAATCGGGGCCCAGTGGGGCGATGAAGGAAAAGGTAAGGTTGTCGATCTGCTGGCGGATAGGTTTGATATTGTGTCGCGTTACCAGGGCGGGCACAATGCGGGACACAGCGTTTATGTCGGCGATAAAGCGTTTGTTTTAAGGCTTTTGCCGTCGGGCATCATTCACGAAGATAAGACATGTGTGCTTGGCAACGGCATGGTGATAGATCCGAAGGCTTTTTTCGAAGAGGTCGATCAGATACAGGAAAAGGGAATTTCGGTTACGCCTGACCGGCTCAAGGTTTCGTCACGCGCTCACCTGATAATGCCTTATCATCGCGCTCTCGATCACACGTCTGAGGAGCGTCTCGGTAATGAGAAGATCGGAACAACACTTCGCGGCATCGGCCCGGCTTATGAGGACAAAGCCGGTCGCCGCGGCATTCGGGTTGCTGATGCGATGTCGCCGGAACTGCTAAAACTTCGCGTCGAACGCAATCTCGAAGAAGCGAATCGTATCATCGTCCTGTTTGGCCAGCAGCCGCTGCGTGCGGACGAAATTCTTGAAGAAATTTCGCCGCTAGTCGAACGTCTGCGTCCGTTCGTTTGCGAAACATCGCATTTTCTTGCGGACGCGCGCAAGGCAAAGAAAAAAATATTGCTCGAAGGTGCGCAGGCGACATTGCTTGATGTCGATCACGGCACATATCCATATGTGACCTCGTCAAATCCGACTGCCGGCGGAGCTTCGGTCGGAGCTGGCATTCCGCCGCATCATATTACTGGAGTTCTCGGCATTGTTCGCACTTACGCTACTCGCGTTGGTGAAGGACCGTTTCCAACCGAGATGGTTGCCGCTGAAGAGACAACCGCAAATCTTATTCGCGAACGCGG
>JANMDA010000211.1:0-9111 GCA_031376085.1 Chloracidobacterium sp. | reverse complement strand
AAACAAAGGCCTTGCCCCCTGCACCAAAATATCGTTTACGCAATGGTTTACAAGATCGGCGCCGACCGTGTTGTGGATTCCTGTTTCAAACGCTAGCTTTAACTTTGTCCCGACGCCGTCCGCGGACGCGACCAGTATCGGTTCGGCCATATCAGGAAAAGCGCCGGCAAACATCCCGCCAAAGCTGCCGATCTCGGTCAGCGTCCGCTCATTGAACGTGCTGCGAGCCATGTCGCGGATCTTCGCCACGGCAAGATTCGCTTTATCTATCGAAACGCCCGCGTCGGCATATGAAATCGCTTTGCTCATAATTACGAAAAACGAATTATATCGCTTTCGAGTGCGAAACTCATTGACCAAAATGCGTTTGGCGTTTAGGATTCTTGGTAGGACAAATATGTCATTTGTCCACCGCATATCCCAGCGAACATCAACAGAGTAATTTGTCATCAATCAACTTATGAGTTTTACATTGACCGATCTCGGCAGCGAGAGTTTTGAATTTAGTGCAAACGTGTGGAACTGGAAAGCTACGCTCGAGATCATCCGCAGCCTAGACATCATCGGCGAGGGAGCGATGCGGCAGATGAATTACAACGCGACCGGCGTTAAGGTCTCGATCGAGGACGCACACATGATCGGCAAGCGTATTCAAGACGAGTTTTTGCCAAAGCTCGCACCTGATAAACGAATATACGCAGATCTGAGTATTACCGATGATCCTGACGATATGACGCTCCACCGCGATGACGATGAGCAATGGAAAAATTACAGCGTCACCCACAATTGGCTGAAAGAATTTGCGGAATTTTGCCTGAAATCAAAAGGTTTTCAGATCTTTTAATCGAATAATTTCAAGCCCGATCTTTGAGTGAGTGAGAGTTTTTCTAAAAACTCATCGCGGTCAATCTCTATCGCGCCGAGAGCTTCGAGATGCGGCGTCATCACCTGTGAATCGAACCAGGTCGAGCCGCGCGACGCAAGGTGATCGATAAGAAACAAAAGAGCGAGTTTGGACGCGTTCGCTACTTTGTAAAACATACTCTCGCCGCAGAAAACGCCACCCGCATCGACGCCGTAAAGGCCGCCGACGAGTTGGCTGTCAGCATCCCAAACCTCGACGCTGTGCGCCATGCCTTCGTCGTATAACTGCGTAAAAACCTTTTCAAATTCATTCGTTATCCAGGTGCCGCGCTGTCCGGGCCGATGTGCCAGTGAACACTCGTGTATAACTGCGCGAAAATCTTTATCGATCGTAAATGTAAGGTTATCTTTTCGCCGTTCGCGCTCTAAACTGCGCGGCACAGTGAGGTCGGCAAATTCAAGGATCGCCCGCTCTTCGGGACAGTGCCACGGCAGCGGAATTCCCTCGGTATACCACGGGAAAATACCGTGTAAATATGCTTCGCGCACATTCTCGACGGTCAACTCCGTCCCGAATGCAACTACGTCATGAGATCGAAAAAGATAGTCCCCGATCGAAACCCATTCCGGGTATTTGAAGTTTTTCGGATCAGGAAACGCAGTCATAGATCATTTTTACCACAGAGTCACAGAGAGCACAGAGGAAAACGAAATAAAACAACAACCAGTTAAAAATCTCCTTGTTCTCCGTGTCTCTGTGGTGAATATTCCTAAACCACCTTCAATTTCCACTTTCCGCGTCTGAACAGAACGCCGCTGGCGACTGCCAGTAACGAAAACGCAAGTGTTATCGCCCAAAACACTCCGTTCGGACCCATTTCGAATCGATACGCCAGCGTATAGGCGAGCGGTATCTCAAAGATCCAAAAGACGAGCAGATTGAGATACGTCGGCGTCCAAGTGTCGCCCGCGCCATTGAAGGCCGTTTCGAGCACCATGCCCAACCCGTAGAATGCGAATCCGTACGCGATGATATGCAATGCCGAAGTGCCGTATCGCAAAACCTCGGCTTCGTGCGTAAAAATGCCGATGATCTGATTTGAAAAGAACAAAAAGATCAGACCGATGGCAAAATAAAAAGCCGCATTGAACCAAGCCGCTTTCCAAACTGCTGCCTCCGAGCGTTCGGGTTTTCCGGCACCGAGATTTTGCCCGACCATCGTCGCCGCCGCGTTGCTGAGGCCCAGCGCCGGCAGCAATGCGAACATCACAACACGCAGAGCGATAACGTAACCCGCAATTGCAACTTCGCCAAAGCCGGCCATGATCGGCATCAGAGCAGTCCAACTCGCCGTCGCGATCAGGAATTGAAAAACTCCGGTAGATGACAATTTTACAAGCTTCCAAAGCAGTTTCGGATCGAATCGCCAGCTTTCGCGGCTCACATGGATTCGTCCGCCCGGACGCATCAAATGCCACGCCGCAAACAGCACGCCGATGCCGCGTCCAATTGTCGTTCCGACAGCCGCACCGGTCACGCCGAGTTCGGGAAAGAACGCCACGCCGAAAATAAAACACGGCGAAAGCACCATGTTCAAACCATTAGCCAGAATCAGCACACGCATCGCAATTGCCGCATCGCCCGCTCCGCGAAAGATCGCGTTGAGCAGAAATATGAACACGACGACAGCGTTGCCGCCGAGCATTATCCGCATGAACGCAGTGCCTTCTACGATCACTCTGTCGTGCGCGCCCAGCAGCTTTAGTATGTCGGGTGCGAAAATAATGCCTATCGCGCTGATGATCGCTGAAACGATCACGCCGAGATAAATCACATGCGCAGCCGAAGCGGACGCACCTGCTTCGTCCTTTTCACCTGTCCGCCGGGCAATGGTTGCGTCGCGCCTATTGCCAGGCCAAAAGCGACCGCGTAGATCAACGCCATGACAGATTCGGTCAGCCCGACGATCGCTATCGCATCGGCACCGAGCTTGGCGACAAAAAAGATATCGACGACCGCGAAAAGGCTTTCCATGCTCATTTCGAGTATCATCGGCACCGCCAGCAAAAAGATCGCCAACCCGATCGGCCCAACAGTAAAATCACGATCGGAGCCGCGTATCGCCTCACGCAGCACCGCCAAACGGGAATTATCCAACGCCTCAACAGGCGGATTTTGAGTATCAAGAGACATTATTTGTTTTCCTAAATATTAAACGAAAAGCTCGTGCGGTAACCACGCGAACAGGCACCGTTTTGCATAGCGATCGCGCAAAACCGGGCACTAATGTTGAGGAAAGTAATTTAGCGGATGGACTGCTTCATAGTTTTTTTAAGTATAGCACAAAGGTTTTCAGAAGCTTTACGCGGGCAACAGTCGAAATCTGCCTTGCAACTAAAACGGCTTGGCTGTCACAATAGAGGTTTGGTTTTATGAAGATCGCGGTAGCAATGAGCGGCGGCGTCGATAGTTCGGCGGCAGCGGCACTATTAAAGGAGCAGGGCCACGAGCTGGTCGGCTTTACGATGCAGTTGTGGAATCAGCGGCGCGGCATCAGTGTCGATGAGAACGGCGACCCTTTGCCGTCGCGGTGTTGTTCGCTCGATGATGTCTATGACGCTAGGCGCGTGGCGGAAGGTCTTGGCTTTCCGTTTTATGTGTTGAACCTTGAAAAGGAGTTTGAAAAGTCGGTCGTCGAGCCTTTTGTGCAGAGTTATCTAGAGGGCGAGACTCCGATTCCCTGCGTCGCCTGCAACTCGCGTCTGAAGTTTGCTTCGCTCGATAAAATGGCCGTTTCCCTAGGCTGCGACAAGGTAGCGACGGGCCATTTTGCCCGCGTCGAATACGACGAAATTGCAGATCGGTATAGGCTTTTTCGCGGGAAAAATCATTGGAAAGATCAGAGCTATTTCCTTTGGGAATTGACACAGGACCAGCTTTCGAGAGCTTATTTTCCGCTTGGCGAGATGCAGAAAGAAGAAGTCCGAGACATCGCCCGCGAGGCCGATCTTTACGTCGCCGAAAAGCAGGAATCACAGGAGATCTGCTTTGTTCCAGATGGCAAATACTCGGAATTCATCGACCGATACCTCGATCACGAAGACCGCTCAGACGAATTGCCGGTGAGCGGCGATATTGTCAGCACTGCCGGCGAAACAGTCGGAAAACATACCGGAATTCACCGCTACACTGTCGGCCAGCGGCGAGGGCTTGGAATTGCGAACGAAAAGCCTTTGTATGTCGTCCAGATCGAACGAGCAAAGAACCAGATCATCGTCGGCGAGGTTGACGAACTGGAGTCGATAGAATTCATTGCAAGAGGCGTCAACTGGGTTGCCTTTGACGAACCTTCAGAGCCTGTTAGTGCAGAGGTAAAGGTGCGATATCGTCACGAACCGGCGACGGCGACGATCTATGCGTTACCTGACAGCAGAGCACGCATCGTTTTTGAAGAGCCGCAACGGGCGATCACGCCTGGCCAGGCGACGATTTTCTACAACGGGGACGAAGTTGTCGGCGGCGGCTGGATAGTTAAAATATAGTAAGGATATTTTTTATGCCAAAAGAGAAAAAAAGGTTAAGTAAAACCGCAAAAGCTGCTCAAAAAAAGCTCGCTGATTCAAAGTTGCTTGCTGTTACCAAAGCAGCGCAAAATGCGAATTCGGGTGAAGAATTCCGTTCATCAGTCGTGACGCCAAGATCGAGCCCTGCTATTACACCACGACCACACAAGAAACGCGGATAAGTTTAATTTTGGGCTAACCGGCTTTCAAAATATCCCTGATCTCAGCTAGCAAAGCCTCTTGCGGCGGTGGCGGTGTCTTGGCCGCTAACTTGTTGAAATAACCCATTGCCGCTTTTGCAATAAGGAACATTACGAACCCGACGATCAGAAAGGTAATGATGTCACTGATCAGTTGTCCATATCGCAAAAGCGGAGCGCCGCTCTTAACGGCTGCGTCGATCTGCTCGGCTGTCGCACCGGCTTTCAAAGTGCCGCTGAGGTCGTAAAATTTGGTTTTGAAATCGGTTCCGCCGGTCACAAGTCCGACGATCGGCATGACCATTCCTTCCGTGAAAGTCGTTACGATCTTGCCAAAAGCGGCTCCCAGAATGACACCGATTGCCAGATCGAGAACATTGCCACGCGCAATAAATGCCTTAAAATCATTTAACATAAACCTTTTTTTCTCCTGTAATTTAAGAATGGCGTCGGACGGAGATACTATAATCCGTCTCGGTCGATTATACAAACAAAAAAGGCGAGCAAAAACCCACCTTTTGGTAATAGAATTATGTTCCTAAAGCGTTAGACGCCTACAGCGCCGGCCTGTTCATCTTCGTCATCCTCGTCGTCATCGAACAATGAGGAGGAGGTCAGGTCTTCTTCCTCGAGTTCTTCCGGTGCCACGACGAGCACTTCTTCATACTGAGTAGCAGGTGCAACTGTGCCCTGTTCCTGGGTTTCTCGTGCCTTGATCATGCAGCAGCTTCCTTCGAGGATCGCGCCTTCTTCGATGATCAGGCGAGGGCTTTGGATATTGCCCATAACACGGGCCGTTCGACCGAGTTGAAGCTTTTCCGTAGCAACGATATCCCCATTTACGGCGCCCGAGATCATAGCTGCCGCAACTGACACATTTGCGTCCACTTGGCCATTGTTTCCGACGATGAGAGTTCCCGCTTCGGACGAGACGGTGCCGACCAGGTGGCCGTCAACTCTCAACATAGCGTGAAATTCCGTCTCGCCGGTCAGCGTCGTGCCGTGCCCGACGAAGCCGCTCAGGCGGCCTTCCTTAATATCACGTGCCATCGAATCGCTCTCGGAAAGCGCGCGAGAGGATGCCGGTTGTGTTTCAGTTGAATATAAGCTAGCCGGACTCGCGGCGGATGGCTGTGGTTGATAGCTGGTGTTTTCGGGCTCGTCTTTGTTGCCTCGTCCCATTCTGATCATAATTTTTTGAACCTCTCTGTGTAGTTTATTGTAGCGGAAAAATGCTGGAGTGTGAAAATCCGCCTTTTGACGTCGCTGGTTTTTACACTGGACGCCAGCCCACCTTGCCCGTTTGTCTTAACTTTAATAATAAATTACATTTCCGCCGCGTGTCTAGTTATATTTTAAGGTTGTCAAACACGGTGCGGCGTGTCAGAATTCATAATTCTCATAGGAATGGGGCGAATTTGAAGGCTGAGACCAAAACAAAAGGAAAACTGCTCAAAAAAATGGGCCGAGCCGTCGAAGATTTCTCGATGATCGAGGACGGCGACAAGGTGATGGTGTGCCTCTCGGGCGGCAAAGACAGCTATACGATGCTCGACCTTCTGATGGACGTGCAACGGCGTGCACCGGTCAAATTTGAGATCCTCGCGGTAAATCTAGACCAAAAACAGCCGGATTTTCCCGAAGATGTTCTGCCAAATTACCTAAAAGAGCGAGGCGTAAATTACCGCATCGTTGAGGAAGACACGTTCTCGATCGTCACGGCGCACATTCCCGAAGGCCAGACTTATTGTTCACTGTGCTCGCGGCTAAGACGGGGCATACTCTACACAACGGCGGTCGAAGAGGGCTGTACAAAGATCGCACTCGGCCACCACGCGGACGACATCATCGCGACATTCCTGATGAACCTCTTTTACGTCGGCCAGCTAAAGGCAATGCCGCCAATACTTAAAAGCGACGACGGCCGCAACACGATAATCCGCCCGCTCGCCTACTGCCAGGAGAGCGAGATCGTTGCCTACTCGACGGAGCAAAAGTTCCCGATCATTCCCTGCAACCTGTGCGGCTCGCAGCCCAACCTAAAGCGTGCCCGCGTCAAACGGCTCTTAAACGAGCTGGAAAAGGAAACGCCTTTCATCCGAAGCTCAATGATGACAGCACTTACACAAGTTACGTCGTCGCACCTGCTCGATAACGAACTCTACGATTTCCGCAACTTCGAACCGATGATAAAGGCCATCCCCAAAGGCCACGGCTCGGTGGAAAAGGAACTCGACGACATTTTCGACCACAGTGAAGCAGCTTTTGTGTCAGCACAAGGATCGGCAAGAAGCGCGTTTCTACCAGTTTTGCCGTCCTGATCAAAACGCCATTTTTCCAGTAAAAATAAGGGTTTTATGCGGTTTGCTGGCTGTCTGGAAATTAAAAGCCATTTTTGACCCCCAAAAAGCCACTTTACAACCCCAAAAAAGCCACTTTACGACCCGAAAAAGCCATCTGAAAAAGCGGCAGTTCGCAACGCTTGATATGGGCGTTCATCATAGCGCTCGCAGGCGGTTATCTTAACGCTTGATCGTCCCGTTCATCACGCTGGTCATATCTTTGTGTACTCTGTGTTCTCTGTGGTGAGAAAAATCGACTTGCCGGACTTGACAAATCATCCTATCTGTGCAACAATTACTCTATTATGAGAGCAGATTGGCAAGAAATTCAGCGCGGAGACATTCAACCGCAGAATGCAGGCATTTATGTCACGATGAATCCAATGGGCGAGATCGCGATGAGCCGCGTGACATATGAGATGCTGGGCGGGCCGCCGGCTTTCGTCATCTTTTTTGACAAGACCAACAGGCGCATCGGCCTAAAGCCTGCGGCGCTTGCAACGCGAAACGCCTATCCGGCCTGTAGCATCAATCGCTGCGGCGGAAAAGCGGTCCATTGCTACCGGATAACCCGCGAACAGCGCATCGACCTCCCGCACACGGTCCGCTTTTACGATGCGGATATCGACGAAGACGACACCCTGATCCTCGACCTCCGCACCGCCCGCGTCCCCAACCGCGTCCTAAACCACCCCCGCAACCGCGAAAAAGGTCAGAACCGGGAAGTTTAGCTCTCCATCAGACCGCCAAAAAGTGCCAGAAGTTGAATTAAAGTAAACTAAAAGTTTATTAAGAGTACTTTTATGTGTTAAAGTAATCCACAGGAATTCTTAGATTACCTAACTGTACAAATGGTAAATAGAGCTTCATTGGAAAACTTCGAGTCGGGGCATTTTGAAAAGGGGTATAACTACTCGTATTTCGTTCCGACAAAAATAAACCATCAATGGGAATGGGCGGATGGAACGCTAAATGAATTGCTTGAAAAAGCCAGCATAAAACTCGGAGAATTAAATTCGTTTGCGCGATTGGTTCCCTATATAGACCTGTTTATTCATCTTCACATCACCAAAGAGGCAGTCATTTCCAGCAGGATCGAGGGAACACGGACACAAATGGACGAAGCTCTCCTGCCCGAGGAAGAAATAAGTCCGGAAAAACGAAATGACTGGCATGAAGTGCAAAACTATACCCGGGCCATCAATGTTGCGGTCGAACGTCTTACGACCTTACCGCTCTCGACGCGGCTATTGAAAGAAACTCACGGCATTCTTTTATCGGGCGTCCGTGGCGAAACTAAATTGCCGGGCGAATTCCGCACCAGTCAAAACTGGATCGGAGGAAATTCTCTGGCTGACGCCGCTTTCATACCGCCGGCACATACATATGTTGGCGAACTGATGGGTGATCTGGAAAATTTTCTTCACAATTCAGATATACATGTGCCCGCGTTGATTCGGATAGGCCTTGCCCACTATCAATTCGAAACGATCCATCCTTTTCTGGATGGAAATGGCCGGATCGGACGGCTTTTGATCACACTTTACCTCGTAAGCGAGAAGATACTGGAAAAGCCGCTTCTTTATCTCTCCGTATTTTTCGAAAAGAACAAAAGTCTTTATTATGACAACCTGACAATGGTGCGCGAAAAGAGCGACTTGGTTAGATGGCTGAAGTACTTTCTTGTTGGCATCGAGCAGACAGCGGCCCAGGCGGTAGATACTCTTGGCCGGGTGCTTAAGTTAAAAAAGGATATGGAGGATATGATAACCGCAAAAATGGGCAGGCGCGGTGCCAGCGCGATCATACTGCTCACGCAGCTTTTTGAAACACCGGCTGTCACCGTAAAAGAGGTTCAAACGATCTGCGGCCTGAGCAAAAGGGCCGCAGGAAAACTCGTCGATGCATTTGTCGAAAATAAGATCCTCGGCGAGATCACCGGCAACACCCGAAACCGCATCTTTCTCTTCAAATCGTATGTGGAACTTTTTCAATAACAGGCCAAATTCATCACCTGCGACCGAGAATTTAAGCGGCTTGAAAAAGAGATCGATATAGTTTGGCTTTAAGTTAAGGCTCGCGAAATTCTTCGGAATGTCGCCGGGCTTTTGGCTCAACCTGCAAATGGTCTATGACCTACA
>JANMDA010000198.1:0-15925 GCA_031376085.1 Chloracidobacterium sp. | reverse complement strand
AAACCTACGGCCAGAACTATACAGGCCGTTTGAATTCGGC
The DNA here is from genome assembly GCA_031376085.1 of Chloracidobacterium sp. GTDB lineage: Bacteria > Acidobacteriota > Blastocatellia > Pyrinomonadales > Pyrinomonadaceae > OLB17. The sequence continues at coordinate 15,885 of JANMDA010000198.1, read as the reverse complement.
ATTTGGACAGAACTGGATCGGTGAGTTCATGTACGGCCTGCACAAGCAGACTGCTGATACGATTCCGTCGGCATCACAAGCGAACAATTCATTGATCTTAGACAACTTTGCCGTTCTTAAAAATGGTGCTGTGCTCGGTGTGACCGACACGACCACTTTCCGTACTCTTGGTAACCCTGACAGTTTAAGGCTTGCATTTGTTGACGGACGCGGCGGAGGTTCTCTGCAACGTAATTATACGCGAAACGGTTTTGGCTTAATTTCAAACCAGAATCGCGACCGTTGGGAAACAGCTGCAAGAATCCAAAAGATCTGGGGCAGCCATACGCTTAAATTCGGTTTCGAATATAACGAAAACAAATATAAGCTTTTCACCCGCTCGAGCGGCCCTGCCCGCACCATCGGCGGCTTGCCGTTCCCTGGCGGTGTCCGCATTACCAATAACTTTGGAGCATGTATAGCAACTGGCGCCACGACTGCAGAGTGTCCGGCGGGTGCGTTGACGACAAGCTTTAACCGTTTGATCGCAAATGCTCAGGGACCTACAGGTATTACTACGGTAACGACCAATGCCGCCCTGACTGCTGCACAGCTAAGCGTCAACCCGATCCTCATTCTGAGCAGCGTTCGCGTTCGCGATTTTACGCTCAACACAGGAAGCGGTGAGACAAAAACGAAAGTTGAGTCATTCTATTTCCAGGATGATTATAAGGTTACACGAAATCTGCAGATCAATCTCGGCGGACGTTGGGATTATCAGCAGGCTGAAGGCACCCGCTCATCCTATATCAAACTGAACAGCTTCTGGGATAACTTCCAGCCGCGTATCGGTTTCACATGGGATTTCACGGGTGACGGCAAGAGCAAGTTCTTCATGAACTATGCTAAATACCTCGAAACACCGCTTCCGCTGGACGTTAACGTCCGTGCCGGTGGCGATGACATCCAACTCGACTACAATGCAAACGTCAGCTTCCTTAATGCAGCGACGGGAGCATCGGTGGTTGCCAATTTAGGCTGTCTCGGATGCGAGGCAACACCGGTTGATGCCGGCCTCAAACCGCAGACTGTTAATGAGTTCACTGTTGGATTCGAACGCCAGGTTGGAAGAAACTTCACACTCGGCGCTCGAGGTGTCTACAGAGCTCAGGGTTCTGTTATCGAAGATGGTTCATTTGACGACGGAGATCATTATTTCCTCTTCAACCCCGGCGAACCGCAAGCCGGCAATACGGAAGACTTGGCCTGTAACAATCCGGCGATCGGATGTTTCGGCCGTGCCCGCCGTTATTACCGTGCAGTTGAGTTTACGGCTACGAAGCGTTTTTCAAACAACTATCAGTTGATCGCATCGTATGTATTCTCAAGCCTCATCGGTAACTACGAAGGCCTTTTCCGTAACGATAACGGACAAACGGATCCGAACATCACCTCGTTGTTCGACCTTCCGAGCCTTCTTGGAAACACCTACGGACGTCTGCCGAATGACCGTCCGCATCAGTTCAAGTTGAACGGAACTTATCAGACACCGTTCAAATTGATGCTGTCGGGCAACTTCTACGCTCAGTCGGGCATTCCTTTCAACGCTCTTATACCGCACCCGGTATATGGCAATAACGAAGGATTTGCTGTTCCCCGCGGAACTGCTGTCAATCCGTTTACGGGTTCGACACGCACACCGACGACATTCCAGCTTGATATGGGAGCTTATTACCCGATCAAGTTTGGTGAAAAGCGTGAATTCCGTCTGATGTTTGACTGGTTTAACGTGACGAATACCCAGAGAGCGGTTCGTCAGGATGAAACAGTTCGCATCAACAGCGGCATTCCCGGAGCGGGCGCCATCCAGTTTGCTAATTCTGGATTCGGCTACGGAACTGTATTCCAGTTCCCGTCAAACTTCAGACTTGGAGCGAAATTTTCGTTCTAATTTAATTCTGAATGCTCTGTCTTATAGAGCGTGACGAACTATTTGGGAGAAGCCGCTCGCGGGCTTCTCCTTTTTTGTTTGGTATGCCGTGAGCGCCGTAATAACAGTTTGGGAAACTGGTAAAAACGGCTTATGATATTACTAAACGCCAGATGAGCGCATTATTCGGAGGTTGGAGTTATGAAGCCCCGTTCACAGAGCCACAATTTACAAAATCCCATTGGACCATTATTTTACTTCCTGTTAGTCCTATTTCTTCTCATTTTTACTAATCTCAGCGTTTTTGCTCAGGCCGGAACAAACAGCACCGGAAATGGCGGCAGGCATGTCATTCAAGGCCGAATATTTGGTGAATCCGGACGACGCATTGTAGTCGATGGGCTAAAGGTGACACTTCAGTCTTTTGGCCTAGGCGATTTGACCGTTTTCGTCGATAGTAATGGTGCATTTGTATTCAGGAACCTCGCGCCTGGTTCTTATGTCGTCCTGATTGATGGAAATGCTACATTTGAACCTATTCACGAACCTGTTTATATCGATGCACCTGGCGGATCGGCGAGCATCTCGGCGATACCCAGAATGGGCTCGGCTCCAACAGTCGTACCAGTGCAGATATTCCTAAAGCCCAAACGTGTTGAAGCTCTGCGCAATGAGGTACTCAATGCAAAATGGTCCGCGATACCGCGCGATGCCATTCAACATTTCAAACGAGGACTCGAGTTTTTGGAGAACGGCAAAGAAGGGGAAGCCGAAGCCGAGTTTCGCAGTGCCGTGTCAATCGCGCCGAACTTTGCTCCTGCACATACCAGGATCGGCAATCTTGAGTTAAAGGCGGGTAAGCTTGAAGCAGCCGTAGAATCATTTAAGCAGGCTATTCGCTATGACGCTTCGGATTTTGACGCCAACTTGGGGTTGGGCATTGCCTATCTTAATCAGAAAAAATTTGACGATGCGGAGCCTCCTTTGGTCACCGCCGCGTATCTTGACCGCTATGCTGTGACGCCGCACTATTATCTTGGCCTGGTATTCTCAGCGAAGAATAACCCGAATGTCGCGCAGAAAGCGTTTGAAAGGGTCAAAGAACTAAATGGAGCAAAGAGCTTACCGGTAGTTCACAAATATCTGGGGCGCATCTATATGCATAAGCAAATGAATAAAGAGGCCGTAACCGAGTTTGAGGCTTATTTGAGCAGCATACCGAATGCCAAAGACGCTGTGGCCATTCGAAAAGACATCGCCGATATCAAAAGCCGCCAATAATAAACTACCAACCAATGCCCCGACTAGAACGTATCTATCGCGACTCGGTTCACGACATAATCCGATTAAATACGGGCACGGATGAAGGCCGTCTTGTTGTCGCTCTCATCGACAGCCCTGAGTTTCAACGGCTGAGACGTATCCGCCAGCTTGGGCTGGCCTACTTTGCGTATCAGGCAGCGGAGCATTCGCGTTTTACACATTCGCTCGGCGCGTTTCACCTCGCAGGGCGGATGATCGCAAAGCTGCGCTTCAGTTATGAAATTTCGCCCGAGGCCCAGACTGCCGTGCGTGTCGCAGCCCTCTTGCACGATCTCGGCCACGGCCCTTTCTCGCACGTAATCGAGAACATCCTCGATTTTCATCACGAACAATTTACGATCGATGCCGTTTTAAGTACGGAGACCGAAGTTGGACAACTTCTCCGTGCGTTTTCAACTGAGCTGCCGGAGAATGTTGCTGCTATAATACGAGGCGATTTCCAGCCGCGTGCGCTTGCGCAATTGGTCTCATCGCAGCTCGATGTTGACCGTATGGATTATTTGCTTCGGGACAGTCTGATGACCGGTGCGAAATACGGCATTTTTGACCTTGAGTGGATAATCAAATCAATTGAAATAAACGAAGCCGATGATTATCTTTATGTGTCTGCGCCAGGCATTTACGCGGTCGAAGATTATCTTCAGGCGCGATATTACATGTATCGTCAGGTATATTTTCATCGAACTTTGCGCTCCGCAGAGGCGGTTCTGAAAGTTCTGCTAAAGCGGGCGATCACTTTGTTTGGCAGCGGCGGAGATGTTTGGAGAACGGACGGCTCTGCAATGGAAAAGATCCTTTCAGGCTCAAAACTCACGATCAAAGAACATCTGGAGATTGATGATACGGACATCTTGTTCAGCATAAAACGCTGGCAACATTCGAATGACGAGATCCTTTCCGATCTTTCCGCAAGGTTTTTGAACCGTCGTCTCTTTAAGGCCTTTGACCTCGATATGCCTGAATCAGATCGTGCTGCGTTCATTGCAGACTCGCAAAAGATCGTTGCTAATGCGGGCTTTGATCCTGATTATTATTTTGTCGAGGACAAGGCCGGAAATATTCCGTATTCTTTTTATTCAAAGGATGCGTCCGATCCTAAAAACCTCATTTTTGTCGAGCAGGGATTTTCCAAGCCGGAAATACGCGAGATTTCCGCAGTCAGTCCGGCCGTGCGCGGCCTGCAGGAAGGCTATCGCATTCATCGCATCTGTTTCCCCGCCGAATTGAAAAATGATATCGCAAACCTTTACCATAATAATTGAAAGGATTTTAACGCAAAGCCGTAAAGTGGCAAAGTGGCAAAGAATATATGAAATCTTCTTAAATTGCCTTTGTTCTTTTCTTAACTTTGCGTCTTTGCGTCTTTGCGTCTTTGCGTTAATTTTCTTTATTCCGGTGGCAGCTCAAAAAGTCGCGATCCTCAGTCCCGATGGAACTGAAACAAGCAGGAGTTTTGCCGAAAGACTTGAAAGCAAGCTGAGTGAAAAACTACTTGTGGTTGATCAAGCAATGAGCGAAGCGGCGTTCTCTTCAGTGAAAACAGATGATCCGTTCAATCTAACCTTGGAAAAATCAAAAACAATCGGCTCGGCTATCGGCTGCGATTTGTTTGTTCTGATCAGATCCGAAATCATTCGCCGAAGCGCGTCAAAACGGCCTCTATATTATGAGTCACATGCGGCGGTCTACGCCGTCAGTTCCCGCACCGGAAGACTTGTATTTTGGGGCCTGCCAAGATTTGAGGCAGACAAGATGAAAGATTCTCAAAACCTACTCTATGACGCCGTCGGGCCATTGGCTTTGGAACTCGCAAATAAAATTAGATCGACCGCAAAAGCTGAACTTGTTGAGCCGTCTATTTCTGCAATGGAAAAGCCGCCCGATGACGGATCGCCATCGGCAAAGAACTTTCGTCCGCCGATTCCCTATCGCCGCATCAAGCCGGAATATACGACGGACGCTTTTCTCTACGACATAAAAGCTACCGTCGATATTATTGTCGATCTAAATGAGCAAGGATCTATCCTCAGGACCGAGATCGTGCGTTGGGCCGGATACGGACTGGATGAATCCGTTGAAAAAGCCGTCCGCTCAATGAACTGGCGGCCCGCAGAACGTAATGGTAAACCATTGCCGATGCGATTTTTGCTGCGATACAATTTTAAGAAGATCGAAAAGGAATAGATCGTTAGCAACTAAAATGAGGACCATAAGAGCCGCGTTCAGATTTGTATCATTTACTGCGTCAACTTTAGGACTGTATACGATCTGGTTTATCGCGAACCCTTTTATCCCGGACAAGAGACGTTGGCGACAGAAGATCTTTGGCGCGTGGACAAATACTTTCGTCCGCATCTCGCACATGAAAATTGAAGTGACCGGTACGCCGCCGACACCGCCGTTCTTTCTCGTCACTAACCATCTAAGTTATAGTGACATTGGTGCCATCCGTGCCGTCGCTAAAGGCGTATTTGTGGCAAAGAGCGAGGTCAGCCATTGGTTTTTGGCCGGACGTATCATTCGCGACATGGGTACGATCTTTATCGACCGCGGTAATCGCCGCGACATCCCGCGTGCAGGTGAAAAAATAATTGAGCGGCTCGATCATGGCGAAGGCGTTATCGTTTTTCCCGAAGGCACAAGCACGAAGGGTGATGAAGTGCTGCCTTTCAATTCGTCATTCTTCGAATTTGCAGCTCAAAGTGGAATTGCCGTCTCATACGCGTCGATCACTTATCGTACTCCTAAAGACGAAATGCCCGCGAGCGTGGCAGTGAGTTGGTGGGATGACACAGGCTTTTTCGCCCACATTTGGCGTTTGTTCAAAGTCCGTGAGTATACTGCTGTCATCAATTTTGGCGAGGAATTGGTCATGAATTCCGATCGCAAAGAATTGGCAATGGAACTTCATGAGCGCGTAGTCGAGAGTTTTATTCCGGTCAAATAAAAAAGGCCGGAACTTAATATTCCGACCTTAATATCTCTAACCAAGACCTGAGTTAAATCTCGTCGTCCTCGGCTTCGATCTTCATCGCTTCGTCGATATCGAACACCTCTTCGTCCGCTTCAATATCGTCATCGATCTCAGCTTCGAAGTCGGGGTCCTCGGCGTCAACCACAATAGGCACCATCGGCAACCCGCCGCGGATGTAATCGCCCATCTCGTCAAACTCGTCCTCCTGCTTGCGGTTTTCGGTAGCGTCCGGAGCGATCTTGACGTTGCGATAATATTTCATACCGGTACCGGCAGGAATGAGGCGTCCCATGATGACGTTCTCTTTCAGTCCGCGAAGATAATCGATGCGGCCCGAGATCGCAGCTTCGGTCAGCACGCGGGTCGTTTCCTGGAAGCTCGCTGCTGAGATGAATGAGTCGGTAGAAAGCGATGCTTTCGTGATGCCGAGCAGTAGAGGCTCACCAACCGATGTCTGCCCCTTCTCATCGCGGACACGGGCATTCTCGTCTTCGTAACGGAAGCGGTCAACCTGTTCCTCGAGCAGGAATTCGGTATCCCCGACTTCCTTGATCTTGACCCAGCGGAGCATCTGGCGAACGATCACCTCGATATGCTTATCGTTGATGTTCACGCCCTGCAAACGATAGACTTCCTGAATTTCATTCACGAGATAATTCTGCAATGCCTCCATTCCGAGAACACGCAAAATGTCGTGCGGATTGAGAGGGCCGTCCATGAGCGGTTCTCCCGAACGAACGCGGTCGTCTTCCTGCACATTGATGTGCGTACCACGCGGAATGTCATATTCGCGTTCGCTGCCGTCGTCGCCGATGACAATGATCTTGCGTTTACCCTTCGAGATCGGGCCGAATTTGACCGTGCCGTTGATCTCGGACATCATCGCGGTTTCACCCGGACGGCGAGCTTCGAAAAGCTCAACGACACGCGGCAGACCGCCGACGATATCTTTCGTCTTGGTAGTTTCACGTGGAATTTTTGCGATCACATCGCCGGGCTCAACGGCTTGGCCGTCCTCCACTATGAGGTTTGCACGGATAGGCATTTGATAAGTCTTTTGGACCTTGCTGCCGCTGCGGATCTCAAGACGCGGCTGATTTTTCTCATCCGAATCCTTGACCACGAGACGTTTCTGGCCGGTAACCTTATCGATCTCTTCCTCGACCGTTTTGCCTTCCTTGAGGTCCTGATATTTTACGATGCCCTTAACCTCGGTGAGAATAGCAAATGTGAACGGATCCCAAGTGACGAGTATGTCGTCCTCTTTGACCTTCTGACCGTCCTTCACATGAACTTCAGCACCGTAAACTACCTTGTAATGAGCGACTTCACGTCCGCGTTCGTCAACGAGTGCAAGCTCCGACTGCCTACGCATCGAAACCATTTCATTATTACGATTCTTGACGACCTTGAGATCGCCGAGAAATTTAACGGTTCCGTCCATCGCGGCGACGTGTTTGGTTTCCTGTTCGAGACGTGCGGTTCCGCCGACGTGGAACGTACGCATCGTGAGCTGCGTTCCCGGCTCACCGATCGACTGTGCGGCAATAACGCCCACAGCTTCACCGATCTCGACCGTGTTGCCGGTCGCGAGGTTGCGTCCGTAACACTTAACGCAGATACCGCGTCGGGATTCGCACGTCAAGGCCGAGCGTATTTTCACTTTTTGCAGGCCCGAAAGCTGAACATTTGACCCGAGTTCTTCGTTGACCTCGGTATTTGCTTCCACGATCACCGTGCCGTCAACCGGATCGACGATGTCGTCGAGCGACGTGCATCCGACGATGCGGTCACGAAGCGATTCGACCTCTTCACCGTTACGGATAATGGCCTCGGCCCATACGCCGCGAAGAGTTCCGCAATCCTGTTCCGAAACGATCACGTCCTGAGCTACATCGACGAGACGTCGTGTCAGGTAACCCGAATCAGCCGTTTTGAGAGCCGTATCGGCCAAACCCTTTCGAGCGCCGTGCGTCGAGATAAAGTATTGCAGCACGTCAAGGCCTTCGCGGAAATTCGCGAGGATCGGATTTTCGATGATCTCGCCCGACGGCTTGGCCATCAGGCCGCGCATACCGGCGAGCTGTCGGATCTGTGCGTCTGAACCACGAGCACCGGAATCGGCCATCACGAGGATCGGATTCAGCTCTTTGCGTTCCTTTTCTCTCGTGTGCATGGCCGCGAACATCTCTTTGGCAACGTGATCGGTCACATCCGACCAGATCGCCGTCACCTTGTTCGTGCGTTCCATGTCGGTCATCGTCGCATCTTCATACTGTTTGCGAAGTTTCTCGACTTCCTTAAGGGCCTTATCGATAATGCCTTTCTTGCTCGATGGCGTAACCATGTCGTCAATGCCGATCGAGACACCGGCCTTCGTTGCGTGAAGGAATCCCATGGCTTTAAGATCATCAAGCAGATTGACGGTTTGCTCGTGGCCTAACTTGAGGTGGCTAAATGTAACAAGGCTTTGCAGCCCTTTCTTCTTCATCACACCGTTGACAAACGGCAGTCCGTCGCGTGTCAGACGCTCATTAAAGATCACTCGTCCAACGGTGGTATCAAGAATGAGATCGACATTTTCGCGTGTCGTGGCACGCATCACGTCCTGCATGTTGTGTTCGAGCGTCAGGTCCATCAGATCGCCGCGCCATCGCAGTTTGATCCTAGTTTGCGTTTCGACCGCACCCGCATCGAGAGCGAGAAGCACATCGTCGATCGAGCCGAACACCTTACCGTCGCCCTTCATCTCGTCGCGTGCAAGCGTCAGATAGTAACAACCAAGCACAATGTCCTGCGACGGAACCGCAATGGGCTGGCCGCTGGCCGGCGAAAGCAGATTGTTCGACGCAAGCATAAGAACGCTCGCCTCGATCTGTGCCTCGGCCGAAAGCGGAATGTGAACAGCCATCTGATCGCCGTCAAAGTCGGCGTTGAATGCCGTACATACTAGCGGATGGATCTTGATCGCCTTACCCTCGACCAAAACCGGCTCAAAAGCCTGAATTCCAAGACGGTGAAGTGTCGGTGCACGGTTCAGGAGAACCGGATGCTCGCGAATGACTTCTTCGAGAATGTCCCATACGATCGGCTCCTGCCGCTCGACCATTTCGCGTGCCTGTTTGATCGTGGCAGCGTGTGCGTCCTTTTCGAGCTTGTTGTAAATAAACGGCTTGAACAATTCCAACGCCATCTTCTTCGGCAAGCCGCATTGATGCAGTTTGAGTTCCGGGCCGACCACGATCACCGAACGTCCCGAATAATCGACACGTTTTCCGAGCAGATTCTGACGGAAACGGCCCTGTTTACCTTTGAGCGTGCCCGACAATGATTTGAGCGGACGGTTGTTCGCTCCGCGAAGCACGCGGCCGCGTCGTCCATTATCAAACAAGGCATCGACTGCTTCCTGAAGCATTCGTTTCTCATTACGAACGATGACCTCAGGAGCTCGAAGCTCGATCAGTTTCTTCAAACGGTTGTTCCGGTTAATAACGCGGCGATACAGATCGTTAAGGTCCGATGTTGCAAAACGTCCACCGTCGAGAGGCACCAGCGGGCGAAGCTCCGGTGGAATTACCGGAAGAACGTCGAGGATCATCCACTGCGGATTATTGCCGCTGCGCAGGAACGAAGTCGAAACCTTCAAACGCTTGGAATACTTGAGTTTTTTCTGCTGTGACGTTTCTTCACGCATTTTTCCGCGCAGTTCATCAACCAGTTCGGCAATATCGATTTGCGCTAAAAGGTCTTTGATCGCCTCGGCACCCATTTTTGCGACAAACTGGTTTGGATAATCACGCGACAGTTCGCGAAAACGCTCATCCGTAAGCAGGTCTTTCTGCTTGATGTCAGGCACGTCGCCCTCATCCACAACGATGTAGGTCTCAAAGTAAAGGATCTTTTCGAGATCGCGAAGCGTTATGTCGAGAAGATGTCCGATACGGGACGGCAAGCCTTTAAAGAACCAGACATGCGAACAGGGCGATGCCAATTCGATATGGCCGAGCCGTTCACGACGGACCTTGCTCTGCGTGACCTCGACGCCGCATTTGTCGCAGATGACGCCGCGGTGTTTCATCCGCTTGTACTTTCCGCAAAGACATTCCCAATCCGAAACCGGGCCGAAAATGCGGGCGCAAAATAGCCCGTCACGCTCCGGCTTAAAGGTGCGGTAGTTGATCGTTTCGGGCTTGGTCACTTCGCCGTGTGACCAAGAACGGATCTTCTCGGGCGATGCCAGAGAGATGCGGATCGCTTCGTAGTTCGTAGTTAATTGCGTCTTGTTGTCGTTATTAAATCGAAACATATTTTTTGTGTCGGACCGCAGGCTGCCAGCCTGCTAATCTTTCTTCTTTTCCTTACCACACGCAGGCTGGCAGCCTGCGTTCCGACGTGTCCCACTGTCCCAAAGTGTCCCACATCATGGTGGGACAGTCTAAATACTGTAAATAGTGGACTTACTGTCATATTTTGGCTCTGTCCCACTATTTTCGGAAAAAAACTAATCGACGCCTACCAGTGCATCTACGCCGGCAACGATCTCATCAGGATCGATCTGATCTTCCTGTATAAGTTCGACGTCGAGGCAGAGCGATTGCAGTTCGCGAACCAGCACGTTGAACGATTCGGGAATGCCCGGCTCGAAATTTGAAACGCCCTTAACGATCGTTTCGTAGATCTTCGAACGTCCGGCCACGTCGTCGGATTTGCATGTCAGCAATTCCTGTAGAATGTGTGCCGCGCCGTAGGCTTCGAGTGCCCAAACTTCCATTTCGCCGAAACGCTGTCCGCCGAACTGTGCCTTTCCGCCCAGCGGCTGCTGCGTGATCAGACTGTATGGGCCGATCGAGCGTGCGTGGATCTTGTCGTCCACAAGGTGCGATAGTTTGAGCATATAAATGTAGCCAACGCACACCTTTTGCTCGAACTGCTCGCCTGTCATACCGTCGTAAAGTCTCGTTTTGCCCGACGGGCCGACCGAGGCCGGAATGCCGAGTTCGTCGTACTTCTGATTGGCTTGCGTGATGTATCCCTTGATCTCCGCCTCGCTCGCACCGTCAAAGACCGGGGTCGCAAAGTGAAGTCCCAAAACGCGTGCAGCCCAACCCAAGTGTGTCTCAAGGATCTGTCCGACGTTCATACGCGAAGGCACGCCGAGCGGATTTAGCACGATCTCGACCGGCGTTCCATCCGGCAAGTACGGCATATCCTCTTCCGGCAAAATGCGGGCGATAACACCCTTGTTGCCGTGACGTCCAGCCATCTTGTCACCGACGCTCAGTTTTCGCTTCATCGCGACAAAGACCTTGACCATTTTGATCACGCCCGGCGGCAATTCGTCGCCCTGCTTGAGCTTGGTTATCTTTTCGTCATAAATGTCGCGAAGAATGTTGATCTGGCGTTCGGTGCGCTGCTGGTATTGCTTGACCTCGGCGGCGGTATCGATGCGTCCCGATGCAACTTCCGCTTTGCCAAGAAGCTTCATGTCGATCTCAGCAAGCATTTCACGCTTGAGCGTTATGCCTTTTTTGAGAATGACCTCTTTGCCGTCCTTAAGATCTTCGTTGAGTTTGCGTCCCTCAAAAAGCTCAAAGATACGTTCGTCACGCTGCTCCTGAAGAATACGCATTTCATCCTCGAGGTCGCGCTGGAAATCTTCTTCCTCCATCCCTTCGATATCGAGACTGCGTTCGTCCTTGTCCTGGCCCTTGCGGGTAAAGATCTGAACGTCAACAACAGTACCATCGATTCCCGGCGGGCAGTTGAGCGAAGCGTCCTTAACGTCGCCCGCCTTTTCACCAAAGATCGCTCGGAGCAGTTTTTCTTCTGCGGTAAGCTGTGTTTCGCCCTTTGGCGTAACCTTGCCGACAAGGACCGAGCCCGGCTTTACCTGAGCACCGATGCGGATGATGCCCGATTCGTCGAGGTCGCGGAGCATATTCTCGCCAATGTTAGGAATATCGCGAGTGATCTCTTCAGGGCCGAGTTTTGTGTCGCGGGCCTCGATCTCAAGTTCCTCGATATGGATCGACGTATAATAATCGTCCTTAACGAGCCGCTCGGAAACGAGAATAGCGTCCTCAAAGTTGTAACCGCGCCAAGGCATGAACGCCACGAGCACGTTGCGTCCCAGGGCCAGTTCACCGCGATCTGTGCACGGTCCGTCGGCAATAACGTGGCCTTTCGTTACGCGTTCGCCGACCTGGACGATCGGTCGCTGATTGATACAGGTGTTCTGGTTGGAACGCTTGAACTTAACCAGCGAGTAAATGTCCGCCGTTACCTCGCGCGAGATCGTGCCATCGACCTGGTGGTCGGCCTTTACGATGATTCGCTCGGAATCGACAAAATCTACGACACCGTCACGTTTTGCGATAACGACCGCTCCGGAATCGCGTGCGGCGATCCGCTCCATGCCGGTTCCGACATATGGCGACTCGGCACGAAGCAGCGGCACCGACTGGCGTTGCATGTTCGAACCCATCAACGCTCGGTTGGCGTCATCGTTCTCAAGGAACGGAATGAGCGACGCAGCTACCGAAACAAGCTGTTTCGGCGAAACGTCCATATACTGCGTGTCCATCTTATCGGCAGTGATAAATTCACCCTTTTGCCGCGCAGCATTACGTTGGTTGACGATATTTCCTTTGGCGTCAAGCTCGATGTTCGCCTGGCCGATGATCCATTTATCCTCTTCCCAAGCGGTCAGATAAAACGGCCACGGTTCATACTCAGCCAATTGGCCGCCCTTATTCTTTTTATTCGCCGCATCCACATCTTCCTGCGGAACGTGCTCGCCCGGCTTGAATTTTGTGTCGCCGCCATTTTGAATACGAACGTATTCGATCACGCGGCCATCGACCACACGGCGATAGGGCGATTCGATAAAGCCGAACTCGTTGATCCGTGCAAAGCACGACAGCGACGAGATAAGTCCGATGTTCGGGCCTTCCGGCGTCTCGATCGGGCAGATGCGGCCATAGTGCGTCGGGTGAACGTCGCGGACCTCAAATCCGGCCCTCTCACGCGAAAGGCCACCTGGCCCCAACGCCGACAAGCGGCGTTTGTGCGTAATTTCCGACAGCGGATTCGTTTGGTCCATGAACTGCGAAAGCTGCGACGAGCCGAAGAATTCGCGAACGGCAGCCGTCACCGGCTTGGCGTTTACGAGATCGCGCGGCATTGTGGTGAACATGTCCTGTTGAATGGACATTTTCTCCTTGATCGCGCGTTCCATGCGTTCGAGGCCGATGCGGAACTGATTTTCGAGCAACTCACCCACCGCTCGAACACGGCGGTTGCCGAGATGATCGATATCATCCTGTATATAGTTTTCGCTGTCCCTCTTCATTCGCAAAAGATAATTGACAACGCCTATAAAATCGTCAGCCCTCAAAAGCGGATTTGTAATATCGTCCTTTTCCGGCCGGCCCATTTTGATGTTGAATTTCAAACGTCCGACGCGGGAAAGATCGAACCGCCGCGCGTCGAAGAACATGCCTTCGAGCAAACGATATGAGGTCGGCACCGTCGGCGGATCGCCGGGACGCATCTTGCGGTATATTTCGAGAAGTGCGTCAACCGGCTTCGATATCGGATCTTTCCTCAGCGTTGCCGATATGACTTCGCCAATGACGTCGCGTTTCGGGAAAAAGACCGAGAAGTTATGGATGCCTTCCTCAATGATCTCCTGAAGCTTGCCCTGAGATATCTCGGTATTCGATTCGACGATGACTTCGCCGGTTTCAGTATTGACTACATCTTCAAGAGCAAAAGCCCCTTCGAAATCTGCCGCGGCGACCTGAACCTTGTCTTTTTTTAGACGTCGCAGGTCGGCAATCGCCGATTTCGTTATCTTTTTGCCCTTTCGGACGATATCTTCCTTCTTGTCCTTGATGTCCTCTTCGGCACGCATTCCGACGAGATGCGTATCGCCATCCTTCTTGATCTTTATCGAGAGCTTGCCCTTATCTATGCTTACCTCATCGGTGACATAGAAAAGCTTAAGAATGCTCGAATCGGGATATTCAGCGTTCTTTACAACTTCTTCGAGAATGTTGTCCGAGACCGTCTTCATATCGATCTGCGGGTTGAGCCAAAGTCCTAAGGCACGCAAAAAGACCGTGGCGATCAACTTGCGCTTGCCAAGGCGGGCGTGAAGGATACCCTTCTGATCGTATTCGAATTCAACCCACGAACCGCGATAAGGAATGATCTTCGCCAGATAATCATCACGGTCGCCCTTAAAGAAAACGCCGGGCGAGCGGTGAAGCTGTGACACGATGACGCGTTCCGTTCCGTTGATAATAAACGTCCCGTTGTCGGTCATCAGCGGTATCTCGCCAAAGAAAACATCCTCTTCCTTAATGTCGCGGATCGTGGAAACATTCGTTTCCGGATCTTTGTCATAAACAGTCAGGCGGATCTTTACCTTGAGCGGCACACTGTATGACATCCCGCGTTCCTGGCATTCCTGTTGATCGTGCTTGTGCTTGAGGCCGACCGGCTCGCCGCAGTTGTCGCAAAGATTTGGGCGAACTGCGTTAAAGGTTCCGCAGTTTTTGCAAAGCACCTCAGCCGGATTAAACGGATCAACCTTGATCTTGGCACTGCAATTTTTACAGTTGGCACGGAGGTGCTGCAGGCCTTCGAGGTTTCCGCATTTGCACTGCCAGTTGCCGATCTGGTACTCGACATATTCAAGCGTCGCCGTCTCGCGAAAATCCGACACCGGAAAGATCGATGCAAACACAGATTGAAGGCCGATATAATCCCGTTCCTCCGGGACAAGGTCCATCTGAAGAAAGCGGTTATATGATTCGCGCTGGACCTCGATAAGATTTGGGATCTGGGCTGATGTATAGATCTTGGAAAAATCCACACGGTCGGGAGCCTTACTGGTGCGCTGTCCGAGGCCGTTTGAGCTGCTTTGAAGAGGATTGTTGATCATATAAATTAATTGCGGGCTATAAAAAACCTGTTGATTTTTGCGAAGCTTGCTGATACGATTCGTGTGAGCCAACTCCTGCAAAAATTTTTACGATAAAGACGGCAAATGCGGTCGAGGGTAAAGTTTACCCAGACCGCTTTTCAGCAGTAATTGCTTACTTTAAGTTTTTCGAGCGTGCCAAAAAGAGCACTCCTCTCCACTTATTTGCGACTTAAATCGCGTCTAAAAACCAACGGAAACTGTTAAAATTAACCAATTTTCCGAATCCGACCGAACCGCACTCCCAATAATAACGAGGTCGCGCGAACCAGTTAGTTTAACAGAAAAAACTGTAAACGCAACCCGACGAAACGCCGATACGATGACCGGCGTTCCGTAATGGTTGCATTTATTATTTGAGCTCGACGGTAGCGCCTGCTTCGGTCAGCTTTGTCTTGATCTCTTCGGCTTCGGCCTTCGAAACGCCTTCTTTCAAGGCTTTCGGAGCTCCATCGACGAGGTCCTTGGCTTCTTTCAAGCCGAGGCCCGCGACGACTTCGCGAACAACCTTGATAACGGCGATCTTGTTGCCGCCAGCGGATGAAAGGATAACGTCAAATGCGTCCTTTTCTTCAGCCGCAGGAGCAGCATCGCCGGCACCTGCACCAGCCGCCATCATCATCGGAGCTGCCGCAGCGGCTGCCGATACGCCAAATACTTCTTCGAGTTCCTTGACTAGTTCAGACGCTT
>JANMDA010000186.1:0-2163 GCA_031376085.1 Chloracidobacterium sp. | reverse complement strand
TAACATTAATAACAGATCAGAGGAAGTGCTCGGGTCAGCGACTGATTTCTGGACTGCCCACCGGGAAAGGGGTTTTGATTTGCCCGTATCGGATGCTGTTAGCAGAAGTTTGTTCGAGGTCACAGAAAGCAAGCCTCCGTTTCTTGGCTTCTTGATGCTCCTAGAGGATTGTGCGGAATCGACTAGCCTCGTCAAAGTTAAAGAACCACACTTTCGAGTGTTTCCAGCGTTTGTTGGTGCGTCCTATGCAAAGCGATACGAAATCCTACTGGAACGCATTGTCTATGAAAAGCTTTACTCATCCTCTTGTTTACTACTTTCAGGCCGCGATAATGGGTCGAAGAATGGAAGTTTTTCATCACCAAAGGATACTTTAGGTCCGCGCTCATTCTTTGCGGATTTCTCAGCTGCATTACTCGCTGCAAAAGAAACATATTGATTTAGGCAAGTTCCAGCCCGAAATGTTCCAACCCTTCGACCGTTTGCAGATCGTGACGGTTCAGGAAATCCTCGACGGAACAAGAATGAACCTTCCGCTTGTCGAAGAAGTCACCAAGAAAGCCCAAAAAGCCAAAAAAGACGACCAGCCAACGCTTTTAACGGAGTAGCTTTTCGCTTGACACTCGCAACAAAAAAAGTTAAATTTCACGCAATCCAAAGTTGAAAGCAGTACTTCAAGGGGTATTGGATTATCTGAAGCGGACGAGGATGTATTTTTACGGAAAAATGCGATTCGGAGCGGAATGACGTGAATTTTTCCAGATTGACGTGGATTTTTGCGTCTTGACGGTAATTTTTCAGTTTTGACGTAAATTTATCCAAATTGATGGAGATTTTTCGATCTTGACGCGAATTTTTCGATCTTGACGAGAATTTTCTCATTTTGACGCGAATTTGTTGAAATTGACGGCTTTTGCTCGGATTCGGCCTCAGACGTTTCAATTCTATTTCCTACAGGAGAACAAAATAATGATAGACGCACATCGCAGACGGATGGACAAACTTAATCGTGAGGACCAGTTTTTTAAGGATAACGTAGCGGATTTGGGCGCCGCACCGTTCTTACCGCTTACCACGGCGATAAGGGCAAAGATGGCGTTGATCCTGACGCAGGACGCAAAGCTGACCTCGACCGATGACGACAAAGACCAAAAATACGAGCTAAAAGGCGACACCCGCGATGCACTGCTTGATCAGCTTCGCACGATATGTTTGGCTGCCAAGGCCATTGGCAATACGGCGGTTCCGGGCATTACGACCATGTTTCAAATGCCCGAACCGCGAACAGATCAGAACATTATCGCCAAAGCAACCGCAATGTTTAACGAGACGCTTCCGTTGTTAGCTAATTTCACCAACGTGGGCTTGGATTCCAGTTTCCGCACATTGCTGACCGACGCCCGCGATGCGTTTCAGGCGAGAACGGGTCAGGCGGACAGCGCCACCGAAAGCCACGGCGACGCCGTTGGTTCCATAGCTGATCTCTTTCGCCAGACTATGGAACTCTCACGTCAACGCAGCGCTCTTGTCCGCATCAAATACGCAAATAATCCCGGCAAACTCGCAGCTTGGCTCATCGCTTCGCACCTCGATAAGGCCCCGGCGAAAAAGGCCCCAACACCACCGCCGCCAACACCTTAAACTGAAAGCTAAACTCAAAACATTGTGCGGTTCGAGCGGGCCGCACTTTTTTTGGATAATCAGGAGTTTAGAACAATCTACCAAATGCCCAGACGCAGCGATATACACAAGATCCTTATCATTGGCTCAGGCCCGATCATTATCGGGCAGGCTTGTGAATTTGATTATTCGGGAACGCAGGCGTGCCGCGCCTTGAAAGAAGAAGGCTTTGAGGTCGTGCTGGTCAATTCCAATCCGGCGACGATCATGACTGATCCTGAGATCGCCGACCGCACTTACATCGAGCCGCTCAATCTTGAAACTCTCACAGCGATCATCGAAAAAGAACGCCCCGACGCTCTTCTGCCGACAGTCGGCGGGCAGACTGGGCTTAATCTTTCGGTTGAACTTTTCGAGCAGGGAATTTTAGACAAATACAAGGTCAAACTGATCGGTGCAAACATCAACGCGATCAAAGTCGGCGAGGACCGCGAACTTTTCAAAGCGGCGATGGACGAGATCGGCATCGAGAGTCCAAAAGGC
>JANMDA010000178.1:0-3139 GCA_031376085.1 Chloracidobacterium sp. | reverse complement strand
CGAGGGCACCGCGACAGCGAACTTTGCCAGTCGTTTTAACCTCACCAGTACTTTTGTCAGTTACATACAGTCAGGTGGAACGGTAAACACCAACATGGTCGGCAATATATCGAGCGCTGCTCCGACGTTTGGTATTACTTCGGCAACCGGAACCTTGATGAGGATTAGCGGAGGCTCGATCAACCTTGTTCAGGCCACCACTACCGGAGCAACGCTCCAGGATTATCAGGTGTCTGCCACGATGTTCTACACCGGCGGCACGCTCAATGTCGGCACCACCGCAACCGCGACTAACTTTACATTTCGCGTTCAGGGACAAATGCCGAATGTTGTTCTCAATAACACGGGCACTAACAAAAACGCGCAATTGAGCGCACAGGGCAATGTCTGGGGAACCCTTACGATCCCAACCGGTTCAAATCTTAATCTGACGAATCCTGCGGGCACAGCAAACACGCTTTTGATGATCGGTCCAGCGATCACAAATGACGGCTCGATCACAGTACCCACCAACAACACCGGTGGTATCAATTTTGCCGGCGGTCTCCAGCAAAAAGTTGCAGCTTACGCCCAGACCTATGGCGGAACCGGCACTGCTGGAACTGCGGCGCTGCGCATAGCATCAATTTCGGTACAGAATCCGCTCGGAGTGACTTTGACGACCGGCGTTGCTGCGATCAACACCTATCGATGCAACCTTTTTTACGGCGGTATAACGAATGCTAACCTGCTTAATATGGGAAACAACGACGCTATTGCCGTGGTCACCCAGAGAGGCGTAACGGGTAATCCGTTCGCCGCCGGAGCCTTTGACGTAACTCCGACATACAATGTTGCTGGCACAGCAGGACTGATAGTTGTGTATGCTCAATCTCAAACGGCGATGTCGACAGGCCCTGAGATCCCTGCCACGCGCACGGTTGCGAGTTTTCAGACATCGAACCCGCTCGGCACGACTCTGACAGGCGGCGCGTTGACCTCAACGACAAGTGCAGCGAGTACGCTCGGGCTTTTCCTGGGCGGCGGCACGTTCAATACCTCCGCAGCCAACATGTTTACGATAACCGCTACGACCGTAGCCTCGGTGTCGGGCGGTTCTGCATTTACCTGGGTAAATGGGCCTATGGAGCGCACGTTGCCGGCGAGCCTGGCGTCGGGCAGCACCTACACATTCCCGGTCGGCAAAGGCAGTTTCAAGATGCTTGAACTGGTCAATCCGACGACCAATGCCGGCGGCACTGTTGTCGTTCGTGCAGAGGCATTTGATGCAAATTCGGGCGGCTCTGCCGGTGTCGGATTTGGCTCTATCAATACAAACCGTTATTGGGAAACTTCTATCACATCCGGAGCTGGCAACTTTACAAATACGACCGTTCGCCTAACCGAACAGGGAACCGCCGCTGCGAACGCCATCGGGCAATCGGCCACATTGGCCGGAGCCTATGACAGCGTCGGCGGCGCGGTTGCGGCTCCAGTTATTGGAGCCAGCACCACCGCTTCGACGGCTCTCAGCTTCTTCGCGGTTGGAACGCTTACAGGTGCCCCCACGCTTAGCGGCACCAGATATGTCGGCGTGGCAAATAATGCCGGCTGTCCGACCCTTGACTATGCATCACTAACAGCCGCCGTCGCGGCGATGAACAGTTCTGTAATGACCGGTGCGGTGACACTGATGCTGTGCGATAACGTATATGCCGGTGAGACATACCCGATCACTCTTCAGCCTAACGGCGGTGCAAGCGCGTCTAATACATTGCTGATCAGGCCGGCTGCGGGGGTTACTCCGTCCTTTACGGGTACGTCCGCAAGCGCTCTTCTCCTCGTCAATGGATTCGATTACCTAACGATCGACGGCTCTAACTCCGGTGGCTCAACGCGAGACCTCACGTTTGCAAATACAAATACAGGCACTACAAGTGCGGTCATTTGGAACCAAACGGTAGGCACAAACGACCCGGCGGCGAACAACACCTATAGGAACCTCGTCATTACGGGTAACGCAGGTACCACTACCCTGGCAGGAATCGGCTCTGCAAGCAGCACGATCAGCAACACCAGCGTCGGAACGCGTAACGACAATACCACTTTCCAGAACAACCTGATCACGGCGTGTAATTTCGGTATCTACTCGCAGGGTGCATCATCCCTTAACAAAAACATTGGAACGGTCATCACCCAAAATGTCCTTGGCAGCCCGGGTGCCCCCATTGGCCGCGCCGGTATTTATGTCGGTTTCGACGACGGAGTGCAGGTAACCCGCAACAATATTGTAAGTGTCGGCCCGGGAGGCAGCATTGATTCCATTGGCATTGCCATAGGCAGCTTTGCGATCTCGAACGGCGGATTTGGAACGAACAACGATGTTGCTAATGCGACGATCACCCGCAATTTAGTGGGAGTAGTTAATAAGACCGACACTTTCTCTGCGGCGGGTATTTCAGTGGGCACTCCTCTCTACGGCGTCAACCTGATCGCCAACAATATGATTTCCGGTGTGAATGCTAATGCAACTTCACCCGATTGGGCTGTCGGCCTCTTTGTCGGCAGCGCTGGCACGACATATGCCTCTACACGGGTGGTTTACAATTCTATCTCTATGACCGGTGTGCGTGATGCTACCTCTCCTCAGGCTACCATGATTCACAGTTTTGCGTGTGCGATCTTCGGAGCCAACCCGTACTTGCAGATGAGTGACAATATCTGCTACAACACGCAGACACCTGTTGGTGCGCTTACCGCGGTGAACGGAAGCTATGCCCTGGGGTTTAGCTCGACCCTGCCGGTTTCGAACGTCACGAGCAACTACAATATTCTTTTCTCGGGCGGGACAGCGTCACGCTTCAGCAGCTTGAGAAGTCTGGCTCCAAACGGAGCAGCTCCGCCCGCGACCATACCCGCCGATCTGACTTCCCTCGCCGCTTGGCAGGCAGCAACTGGACTGGACGCGAATTCAATTTCCGCCGATCCGCTTTTCCTCTCCTCGACGGATCTGCACATTTTGTTGGGTACTTCACCAGCATCAAACGCCGGAATATCTAAATCCGGCATAGTAACGATCGACATTGACGGTGAAGCACGCAATGCGCTGACCCCGGATATCGGAGCCGACGAGTTTACTCCTCCGGCGAATACACCTACG
>JANMDA010000175.1:0-7058 GCA_031376085.1 Chloracidobacterium sp. | reverse complement strand
GGCGGCATTGGTGGCGGCAGCTTTACATGCCCGCGAGCTGCAAATATGGACGGACGTTACCGGCGTAATGACGTGCGACCCGCGAATTTGCAGCGACGCCCGAACGATCCCTGTTCTTTCGTATGAAGAAGCTGCCGAGTTAGCATATTTCGGAGCGAAAGTCCTGCATCCAAAAACGATCAAGCCTGCGGTCGATACCGTTATTCCGGTTCGTGTGTGCAATACGTTCGAGCCGAATGAGATTGGCACGATGGTACTTAGTCATTCAGACCAAGCGCCGAATAAGATCAAGTCGATCGCCCACAAGAAAAAGATAACGATCCTCCGCATCACCTCAGCACGAAAGCTCGGCAGCTATGGCTTTATGAGCAAGCTGTTTCAGATTTTTGAACAGTATCGCACGGTTATAGATGTTATCTCGACCTCGGAAGTATCGGTTGCCCTGACGCTCGACAACACGGCCGAGATCGAAAAGATCGTCACCGAACTCGAACGCCTAGGCGAGGTCGAGGTCGAAGCCGGCTACGCCGTAATCTGCGTCGTCGGCGAAGGTCTGCGTGCCACGACCGGCCTCGCTTCGAGCGTGTTTTCAACGATCAATGATGTTAATGTAGCACTCATCTCGCACGGGGCATCGAGCGTGAATCTGACGTTTGTTGTTAAGGAAGAATATGTTACAGATGTGATAGGCAGACTGCATAAGGAGTTTTTCTAATGCTAATAAAAATGCAATTTACAGTCAGAGTCTTGATCTTCTTGATGGTGATTAGTGTAGGTGTGATCGGAGCCCAAAAGATAACAAATGACAAAAATGCTGTGCAAGATGTTCCTATTGACCTTAGAAGTGCTTTATTGTCGCGCATCGCTGCTTACATTCGTGCGGGTAATAGCGGTGACCTTGACGGTCTGTTGAGTTTGCTTCATCCCAGAGCCAAAGACGGGTTAGATCTTGAGAAGGCGCGAAAAAAGGCAGAAGGTTGGCGGTCAGAAGAACAGATCATTGAGTACAAAATACGAGAGGTTGTTAAGGCTCGTGACGATGATTATACAGATGAACCAAAACCCAAACCTGAAGAAGGATGGAAATGGTCGGTACGTGGGTGCGCAAAAACACGCGTCCGAGATGAAAAGTCAAAGAAATATGATTACGGATTAGATGTTTGGCTAGTAGACAGTCAATGGTATGTTCGTCGTAGCGGATTTAGGCTTGCTGATGAAGGAGCAGGTTACGAAGATTGTAAATTCTAATGGATATTTTTGAACTCACAAAATCTCTTATGTTGATTCCATCTGTTTCGGGCGATGAAGAAGCGGTTGGTTTTTGGCTGCGCGACTATCTCGAATCGCTCGGCTGGACTGTCGAGCTTCAGAAGGTCAGCGAAAACCAGAATAGCGTTATCGCCTGGCTCAATGATACGCCGCGAGTTTGGTTTTCGACGCATATCGATACTGTGCCGCCGTTCATTCCGCCGACCGAGGACGATGAAAAGATCTACGGGCGTGGTTCGTGCGATGCAAAAGGCATAATCGCCGCGCAGATAACGGCAGCAGAACAACTGCGAAGCGAAGGCATTAATGACATCGGCCTGCTTTACACGGTCGAGGAAGAGCGTTCGTCGGAAGGCGCGAGGGCGGCGAACAAGCATCCGCTGGCGGCAAAATGTGAATATATGATCAATGGCGAGCCGACCGATAATGAGCTTGCAATAGGCTCGAAAGGTTCGTTTCGGCTCAAGATCAAAACAACAGGCAAGGCAGCTCATTCCGCCTATCCCGAGATCGGCGATTCGGCGATAGAAAAGCTGCTTGACATTCTCGAAGACGTCCGTCACACAAAATTTCCGAGCGACGATTTCTTTGGCGAAACGACAGTTAACATCGGCATTATCGAAGGCGGCGTTGCGTTGAATGTCATTGCCCCGAAGGCGGAAGCGAGTTTGTTGATACGTCTGACCACGCCGCGACAGCCAATAGAAGAAGCATTACTAAGCGTTGTCCGCGACCGCGGCGAAATCGAAATTTTGTCGTGCAGCGAGCCCGTAAAAATGATCGCCGTCGAAGGCTTTAAACAAAAGGTCGTGCGGTTTACTACCGACATTCCTTATCTGACAAACTGGGGACAGCCTCTGCTGCTCGGGCCAGGCTCGATACTCGTCGCGCATACGAAGGATGAGTTTGTCTTGAAAAAAGAATTGGAAGACTCAGTAGGATTGTATGTCAACCTGGTCAAAGGACTGTTAGACAGAAAGGCAGAACCGCCCGCGTGAGCGGGGTGGCACGCACGCGCTATTTATT
Organism: Chloracidobacterium sp.; assembly: GCA_031376085.1. GTDB lineage: Bacteria > Acidobacteriota > Blastocatellia > Pyrinomonadales > Pyrinomonadaceae > OLB17. The sequence continues at coordinate 4,763 of JANMDA010000175.1, read as the reverse complement.
CAATGTCTCCGCCACTTGCTTACGCAAGCGGTTCTGCCTCAAAATCCAACCTATGAAGATAGCAATGATCGGCCACGGAGCGATGGGCAAGCTCATCGCAAAACTTGCCGAAGAAAAAGGACATGAAATCTCGGTAGTCATTGATGACGCGGACGCCGGTTTGTCGGCTGCTGAATTGGCAGAGAAGATAAAAGGCTGTGATGTCGCGATAGATTTCACTGTCGCTGAGGCGGTAAAGCGAAATGTCGAAGCGTGTGTTGCTGCCGACGTGCCGCTTGTTGAGGGAACGACGGGCTGGCAGGACAGACGAGAAGAGATCGAGCAAATTATCCGAGAGGGTAATGGTGCATTTGTTTTCGGAGCTAATTTTTCTATCGGCGTCAATCTCTTTTACCGTATCACTGCTCACGCGGCGGAGCTGGTTGCCAAATTCAGCGAATACGAATCTTTCATTGAGGAACAGCATCATTCCCGCAAAAAAGACGCTCCGAGCGGGACTGCTTTGAAGCTGAAAGATGTAGTGGTCGAGCATATAAAAAATGACATCGGCATTTCTTCGACTCGTGCCGGCAACATTCCCGGCACGCATCGCGTCGGCTTCGATGGCCCTGCTGATCAGATACTGCTCGAACACACTGCCCGCTCACGCGAAGGTTTTGCTCTCGGAGCGATAATGGCCGCTGAATGGATCGTCAGAAAGACTGGATTTTATGAATTCAGCGATGTAATGGATGAAATTTTGGCAGAACCGCCTGCGTAAGCAGGTGGAACGAACGCTGACTGAGACCGACTTGAATAATCTGGTTAATCTTAAATTTGTGATCACGATCATACCACCCCCTTACGCGGGCGGTTCTGCCTTATGCGAGTAAAGATCTGCTGCATTGCCAACGAGAAAGAAGCCGTTGATGCAATATTATTCGGAGCATCGGCAGTTGGTCTTGTCGGAAAGATGCCGTCCGGGCCGGGGCCGATCTCAGACGATGAGATCTACAGGATCGCTCGATCAGTCCCGCCGCCGATTGCGACATTTTTGCTTACGAGCGAGCAAACGGCGCAGGGAATCATCGGGCATTACCAACGCACTCTCACAAATACGATACAAATTGTTGACGAGTTAACGGATCGTGATTACAAAACGATTTACGACGCTCTGCCGCACATAAAATTGGTGCAGGTTATTCATGTTGTGAATGACAAGTCGGTTGATGAAGCCGCTGAGTTGGCAGAATTTGTTGATGCGATATTGCTCGACAGTGGGAATCCGAAACTTATCGTTAAGGAACTCGGCGGCACTGGGCGAAGGCATGATTGGAGTTTGAGCAGAAAGATCGTCGAGAGTTGCGGTAGGCCCGTTTTTCTTGCAGGCGGCCTCAACGCCGATAATGTTCGCGAAGCCATCGAAACCGTGCAGCCGTTTGGCCTCGATCTATGTTCGGGCGTGCGAACTGGCGGAAAACTTGACTTACATAAACTCGAGCGTTTTTTTAACGGTGTGCATCGATAAAATCTGACGGGTCGATCCATCCTTTTCTATCTTGCGAAGTCATTGGCCCTGGTTCGCCCCACGCCGGACAGTCGCTTGTGCGAATTTCAAAATGCAGTCGACAGAGATAGCGGCCGTTTGCGTTTCCGACGCTGCCGATCTGCTCGCGTTTTTTGACAGCGACGCCTTTCTTTACCGACGTCTCTAAAAGATTACCGTAGAGCGATTGCACTTTTTCACCCGACGGAAGCTGGTGGTCGATAATGACAACCAATCCCCACTCAGGCCCTGAAAAGTCAGCGTAAGTTACGATACCATTCGCAGCGGCATAGACCGGATCGCCGCAGGCGCTGTTGCCGCCGGCGTCAAATGTCCAATTCTCACCGAGGTTATCGTCTTTTCCAAATTCCAGTTCGTTAAACCAACCGTCTTTATCCTTTTTGGGCGTGACTGTCTCACCTTTTCCTATCGGATAAGCGAAATGGTCAGCGACGACGATCTCCACCGTAGTCGTAGCGGCCGGAGCTGTATTAACAACACTATTCTGCTGGGTGGCAGGCTTGGTACAGGCCATTGTCACGGCGATGAACAACAGGAAGAACGAATATCTGATTGAGGACATAAATTAAGCGGGCTATTTTGTAACTTTACTTAGGATAAGAATATACTAAATCCGAATTTAGTCGCAATTCTAAAGGTATGACAATAAAAATTGACTGGATGCGGGGCTGTGCGACCGCTTTGGTGACGCCCTTCAAAAGGGATGGCTCGATTGATGGCGAATGTTTTACAAAGCTCGTCGAACGGCAAGTCAAAAACGGTGTGAAGCTGCTTGTTCCGTGCGGGACTACGGGCGAAAACGTGACGCTTGATGAGGATGAGTTAGCCGACGTGATACGAATGACCGTGGGAGTCGCCAAACGGCTCAAAGCCCATGTGATCGCAGGTTCCGGAACAAACAATACTTCCAATGCGATCGAACGCACGCGAAAGGCCCGCGAGGTCGGAGCCAACGCCGCTCTCATTGTTGCTCCGTATTACAACAAACCGACACAGGAAGGGATGTTTGCTCATTTTTCCGAGATCGCAAAGAGCGTAAAAGGCTTTCCGATAATGCTATACAACGTGCCGTCGAGGACGAGCTGTAATCTCTCTGCCGAAACTACGCTGCGTCTGGCCGAAAAGCACGAGAACATCGTCGCTACCAAAGAAGCATCCGGGAACTACTCACAAGTGATGGAGATCATTAAATATAGGCCGAAGAACTTCAAGGTTTTCTCCGGCGACGATGCGGCGACGCTGCCATTGATCTCGCTTGGAGCCGACGGACTTGTTTCGGTAATTGCAAATGAACTCCCGAAAGAAACCTCGAAGATGGTCGAGCACGCTCTTAATGGTTCGTTCCATTTTGCCCGCAAGATCAATTACCGGCTCCTCGAACTGATGGAAGCAAACTTTGTCGAATCTTCGCCCGCTTCGTGCAAATTTGTGATGAAAGAAATGGGTTTGTGTGAAGAGAATTTGCGGCTCCCGCTTGTTTCGGTTAGAGCTGAGACTCGATCAAAACTGAAATCGATAATGAAGGATCTGAAATTATAATGGAATTTGACGATCTAAAAAGGCCTGGCGGTACAGACGGTGGCGTGATCGAGTTTGTTGTTGGACTTGTGATGACGATCTCCGGCGCGTACATGCTCATCAGCCGCGTTGTTGTGGCCAGCGGCTTTTGGAATTGGGGCGGTTACAATTCGTTCGGCTTGACGCTTATCCCGCTTATTTTCGGCATTGCGTTTGTTTTCTTCGACGGCAGATCGGTCATTGGCTGGATACTTATATTTTTGAGCATCATATTTATCGGTTCAGGGATACTGATGAATCTGCAGATCTATTTTCAGCCGACAAGCCTTTTTAATACGGTAATAATGCTCGTGTTATTCGCCGGCGGGATCGGACTGATCGCCAGGGCGGTTGTTATATCGCGATAGAAAGTGGAATGGAGAATTTTGTGGACTTACGGACTGAAATAGAACAGTTATTTAGTAAATCAGAATTTGCGCCTGAAGATAGAGAGGTCTACGAGAATTTTAAGACCGCGCTTCGCCGAGGCGAGATACGTTCGGCTGAAAAGGATGCGGATGGGAATTGGAACGCGAATGCTTGGGTGAAGCAGGGAATTTTGCTCGGGTTTCGGATGGGCAAGATGGTCGAAATGTCGAAGCCGACCGAGACTTTTCGGTTCTTTGACAAAGACACATTTCCGCTGCGGCCGATGACGGTTGACGACGGAGTGCGGATCGTTATGGGCGGATCGGCGATACGTGACGGCAGCTATGTGGCTCCAACCGTAGTTGTTGTTCCTCCGGCATACATCAATGTGGGAGCGTATGTTGATGAGGGAACAATGGTCGATTCTCACGCATTGGTAGGCTCGTGTGCGCAGATCGGTAAGCGCGTCCATCTTTCAGCGGCGGCCCAGATCGGCGGCGTGCTCGAACCAGTCGGAGCTTTGCCTGTAATTATCGAGGACGATGTGCTCGTAGGGGGCAACACGGGCGTTTATGAAGGCACGATCGTTCGCGAACGTGCGGTCTTGGCGTCCGGCGTTATACTGACGCGTTCGACTCCGGTATTTGATCTTCCGAATGGCCGCGTTATCAAATCCGAAGGCGACAAACCGCTCGAAATTCCTGCCGGAGCAGTCGTTGTGCAGGGTTCGCGAGCGGTAACCAGCGGTTTTGGCAAAGACAATGGCCTCTCGATCTATTGCCCGATCATCGTCAAATACCGCGATGAAAAGACTGATGCATCGACTAAGCTTGAGGATTATTTGAGATAGGAATTTCACGCAAAGCCGCAAAGAACGCAAAGTAAGAGTAAGAAAAATGAACGATCAAGGATCGAGCAGTTGGCTGACCCAACGGGCGCATCAGACGATGATCGAAAACGGTTTCGAGCCGGAGTTTCCCGCTGATGTCTTGGATCAGATAAACCAGATAAAGAATGCAGGCGAGCCTTCGGATGATGATTCTATCAAAGATATTCGTTCGCTGTTGTGGTCGTCGATTGATAATGCAAGTTCGCGTGATCTGGATCAGATCGAATGGGCCGAGCAGCTTAATAATGGCGACATTCGTGTTTTGGTTGGCATTGCGGATGTTGATTCGCTTGTGCCGAAGGACTCTCCGCTCGACAAACACGCCGAGCAAAATACCGTCACGGTTTACACCGAAAGCAAGATATTTCCGATGCTTCCCGTTGAGCTTTCGACGGATATGAC
>JANMDA010000168.1:0-5538 GCA_031376085.1 Chloracidobacterium sp. | reverse complement strand
GTGCAGTTCGGCCAGAAGGTCGTAAAAACCTTCGCTCCAGACGGTTTCGGCCGCAAAATCTGCCGGTGTATGGTTGATCCGCAGATCAGCCTTTCTTTCGAGCGTAGCCTGTGTCATGTATTACTTCCGTTGTTCTATATTTCGAACAGCCGCTTTTTTCCAGAATGTTTAGTTTATGTGAGGGTAAATTAGGATGTTATGTGATGTAAATACTAAAATATTGTGTGTTCTATATGTTGAACATTATTTCGAATTATGGAACAATACGATTTATGTCAGAAATAACTTCAACTGCTGTAGAACGGGCACTTTCTATAATGGAAACAGTCGCAGTCAGCAAAAATGGACTGAGCAACTCCGATCTGAGCCGCAGACTAGACATTCCAAAAAGCTCGGCAAGTTACATTCTTCGTGTTTTGGAACGACGCGAATATCTCCGGCGGGACCTCGAAGGCAAGTATCGTCTGGGCCTCAAGCTAATGGACCTGACGGGAGGCGCAATTCCCGGGGCAGACGTGCGCGAGGCGGCAAAGCCTTTTCTCATGGAATTCCTGCAAAAGTGCCCACTGCCCGAAGCACATGTAGCCGTGCTTGATAACGGCCGTGCCGTCTATGTCGAAAAGGTCGAAGGCGAAAAGAGCTTTATCAAGATGGACATCTGGGTCGGCCACCGTTTGCCGGTGCATACGACGGCGATCGGCAAGATACTGGTCTCGTTTCTACCGGAAACGGAAATCCTTGCGATCCTGGAGCTGCATGGAATGGAACAAAAAACGAGGCGCTCGATAACTGAGCCAGAGAAATTCTTGCGCGAAACAGCTCGGGTTAGAAAATACGGCTTTGCGGTTGACGACGAGGAAAATGCGGAAGGCGTTCGTTGTATCGCAGCCCCGATCTATGACGCGCGGGGCTCCGTGGTGGCTGCTCTTGGAACGTCTAGTATCATTCAGCACATTGATGAGCCCAATTTGCCAAAAATTGTCGGGCTTCTTACAGAAGCTGCTGCCAAGGTATCGCGTGAAATAGGTTATTCAGCTACGAGTCATCCTCAAGCTTTTTCAGAAAACTCGACAATGTCGGCGGAAGCGGGACGCTAAAATCCTGCCTCTCTTTTGTTACCGGATGGGTGAATGACAGTTTTTCTGCATGGAGAAAAAACCGCTCCATTGACTTGATAGCATTTCGGGCATTAGTGTCGGCAACCGTGTTGTCGCGGCCCTCGTTGTAGATCTCGTCGCCGACAACGGGGTGGTTTATATAGGCCATGTGGACACGAATTTGATGCGTGCGGCCGGTTTTGATCTCGACATCGAGCAGTGTGAATTTGGCGTATCTCTGTCGCACTTTCCAGAGGCTGAGAGCACTCCGGCCGTGAGTAGAGACCTTCATTCGCAGGCGATTATGTTTGTTGCGGCCGATCGGGGCCTCGATCTTACCAGTATTTGTCTCCGGCGATCCGTGAACAAGCGCAATGTAACTCTTATACACAAGACGCTCACGAAACTGCTCAGACAACGCCTCGTGAATTTCATCTGTTTTAGCAACGACGATCAAGCCGGACGTGTCTTTATCGAGGCGATGAACAATTCCAATACGGTTTGATGTTTCAGCATTTGACCCAGTCGCTATCGCTCCCGGTTCTGACAAGAAGTGATACGCGATCGCATTCGCTAACGTGCCACTCTGAACACCGGCTCCGGGATGGACGACCATTCCGGCAGGTTTGTTTACGACAGCGAGATATTCGTCCTCAAAAACAATATCGAGCGGGATATCTTCCGGCTCGAATCGGGCAACCGGAACTTCGACCAGATCAACCTCGATTTCGTCCCTATCTCGAATCTTATACGAAGGTTTGACCGCCGTCTCGTTGACCAGAACATCTTCGTTCTCGATCAGCCGCTGAAGGCGCGAACGCGACCAGCCATCGATGTTTTCTGCAAGATAAGCGTCGAGACGCTTTCCCGCGTCTTCCGACGTTGGATTAAATATTAGCGATGTGGTTTCTTCAATCACTCGAAACTTGAGACTCGTATCTCGGAATTCTTTTAAGACGCATTATCATGAAAACTATAGAAGCGGCAGCAATGAGCAAGCTTATTCCCTGCGAAGTCGAAAGGCCGGTAAGAGAAGTAAACCCAAGAAGATCGCCACGCGGGTCGTCGCGTATAAATTCGATAGAAAATCTGACGATCGAATAGATGATACCGTAAGCAATAAGAACCTGCCCGTCAAATTTCTTTCGGCGGTGTAGATAAAATAGAAAAGCGAAAACCGCCAGCATGATAAACGATTCATAAAGCTGCGTCGGATGAAGATGTATATCGTTGCCATCAAGGCCGTAGATCGGAACGCCTGTGTATTCATGTCCAAGCTCGGTAAAATGCACTCCCCACGGCAGCCCCGTCGGTTTGCCCCAGCAGCAGCCGGCGGAAAAGCAGCCTTGCCGCCCGAACGCCTGTCCCAACGCTAGTCCTGGAACAAACGCATCGGCAACCTTCCAACACGGCAGTTTGTAAAGCCGCACAAGAATAACAACAGCAAAAAAGCCGCCAAGCAGCCCGCCGTAATAAACGCCGCCGGACCGAAGGAAATCGAGTGAGAATACGTTGACGTTGTCCTCGACAAAGAACATCAATATCTTCGAACCGACAAGCCCGCCGACCAGTGTCCAGAGGCCAAGATCGTAAATGCGTTCGCGCGGCAATCCATCCCGAGCTCCTAGACGCGATGCGACAAACAGCGCAAGCAACATCCCCAACGCCAAAAAAATGCCGTAGGTCGTTATGGGGAAAGTGCCGATGCGGAAAAGTTCAGGATACATCGTTCTATTCCTGATCGCGGATCGCCGACTGCGGATTTGTCGCCGTATCTGTAGCCTTTCGTTTGTTTAGGAACATATCGAGAATAAGCAATCCGGCGCCGATACAAATTGCCGAGTCTGCGACGTTAAAAGTTGGATAGTGCCAGCTTCCGAATTGAACGTCAATAAAATCTATGACAAAACCGAGCCGCATTCGGTCGGTCACGTTGCCGGCAATGCCCGCAAGCAGCAAGGCGAGAGCGCCCATGATGCGGTCGTCGGTTCGCGGCGTTCGCCAAAAGAAGTAAAGAACAAGTGTTGCCGCGACAAACGCGACTATCGAAAGGCCCCAGCGCCCGGCATCACCGTGATCGTCGAGCATCGAAAACGCAACGCCCGTGTTCTGAGCATATGTAAAATTCAGAAAGCCGGAAATTACGGATTGGTCGCCGCCAGAACGAAGCACACGAGTCGCCCAGGCTTTTGTTGTCTGGTCAATAAGAAAAACGCCGCCCGCGATCGAGAGGTAGGCAAGTTTCCAGATCACGTCTTTTTTGTTCAATGCGTTCCCTTCGCGTCCCGCAGTTTCGACTCGGCGTAGAAAACTTTGCTGACTATTTTCCACTCACCGTCGATCTTGAGCAGGCTCATATAATCAACGAAACGCACCGCCGGATAATCCAAAATGATCTTGCCGACGGCGGCATTTCCGGTGACCTCTACGCTCTCTATCCATCGCTTGCGTTTATTCTCGTCGGCTGCCGGTTTGCCGCTCGATCCGGCAATAAAATCGGCAAACGAGCGGGTCGTAAACTTGCCGTCGCGAATGAATATCAAATTGCCTTCCGTGTGAAAAGCCTTTTTCATATACTCGCCGTCACCGGTGGCGTGGCCTTTAAGATAGTTTTCGAGCGGAATACGCACGGCATCTTTTTCCGACGTCTGAGCGGCGACTGTAAACGTAAAAGAAAACAGCAGGGCTAAAAAAAATAAATACCTTTTCATAACTACTCCTATACGATCTCCATAAGGGCATCGTTGCATCTTTCACAAACTGTAGGATACTCGACAAATTCGCCGACGCGAACAGAATAATTCCAACAGCGCTCACACTTTTCGCCGTCAGCTTTTTGTATCTCGACGCCAAACTTGTCGCCTTCGTGAACCTCGACCTGCGAAACGATAAAAACGTAACGCAGTTGGTCAAAATAATCCATCAAAAAGCGTGTCGTCGCGGCTTCTGTTGTGAGAATTACTTTGGCTTCGAGCGATGAGCCGATTTGCTTGTTATTTCGCGCGTCTTCGAGGGCCCTTAAAACTTCATCCCTGATCTCAAAAATCCTTTCCCAGTCGGACCGCAGGCTGCCAGCCTGCGTGTCTCCATCACTCGCAGGCAAGCTGTCTGCGTTCCTACTTGGAAACTCGGCAATATGCACCGACGGGACAGTTTGACCCGGAAGGTTTTCCCAAGCCTCATCCGAAGTAAAAACAAGGATAGGCGACATCAGACGGCAAAGCGTATCGGCGATCGCGTAAAGGGCCGTCTGAGCCGAGCGTCTCTCCACGGATCTAGGCGCAAATATGTAGAGCCGATCCTTAATGATGTCAAAATACCTGGCCGAGAGTGTTACGGTGCAGAAATTGTAGAGAGCGTGATACGCTGCCTGAAAATCGTAAGCCTCATAGCCCGCAATTACCTTTTCAGTTACATCGCTAAGCCCCGCAAGCGCCCACAGATCGACGTCGAGCATATCATTTGACTTGACAGAATCGCGTTCCGGATCAAAGTCAGCCAAATTGCCGAGCGCGTAGCGCAGCGTATTGCGCATCTTGCGATAAGCATCGACGACACGCGCGAGTATCTCATCTGAACAGCGAACATCTTCAGTATAATCGACCGCCGCCGCCCACAGACGCAGAATTTCGGCTCCCGATTTGTCTATGATCTCTTGCGGAGCGGTTACGTTGCCAATGGATTTCGATTGCTTCCGGCCTTCGCCGTCGACGACCCAGCCGTGCGTGATGATTTGTTTGTAAGGCGCAGCGTCATGTGCCGCGATTCCGCAGCTTAAGCTCGAATTGAACCAGCCGCGATACTGATCGCCGCCCTCAAGATAAACATCAGCGGGAAAGTGGAGCGTGTCGCCGCGCGTTTCGAGGACCGCTACACAGCTCGATCCGGAGTCGAACCAAACATCGAGAATATCCGTCTCCTTACGAAAATCACCGCCGCCGCATTTCACGCATTTGTAGCCTTCTGGGAGTAATTCGCTTTCCGGCCGCGCATACCATGCATCTGCGGTCTCAACCGCAAAAATATCAGCGACGTGATCGACGATCTTGGGATCGGCTACTGCCTCGTCACAGCCCTGACAGTAAAACACTGGTATCGGTACGCCCCACGACCGCTGACGTGAAACGCACCAATCGGGACGCCCCTTGAACATATTAGACAGCCGCCCCTCGCCCCACGCCGGATGCCAATTTACCTGTTTTATCTCGTCAAGAGCCCTTTGGCGTAAGCTGCGACCGTCAACGGCTTCGTCCATCGAGACGAACCACTGCGGTGTCGCGCGGAAAATGACCGGATTTTTGCATCGCCAGCAGTGCGGGTATCGATGCTGGTAGTTTTCAGAAAAAAGTAACGCGCCGCTCTCACGAAGAAACGTAACGATCTTTGAATTGGCTGTAAAAATATCCTCGCCGGCCCAGTGCTCGACTTCAGATGTAAATCT
>JANMDA010000146.1:0-14096 GCA_031376085.1 Chloracidobacterium sp. | reverse complement strand
TTATTTTGCGTCTTTCGATGAAGGATATCGAACGCGGGTTCCATAGGACGTAGTTCTACGGGCAGAAACGCGAGTGTAAACGAGTGTGCATTCGAGCCTTAGACCGCACGCTCGTTTACACTCGCGTTTCCGCCCGCTTTGCTTTATGCAGAACGATAGCCAAAAAGAATTAATTCGCGGCGTCGGCGTGACCGGCGCAACGACGCTCAACATGATCGACATGATCGGCGTCGGGCCGTTTATCACGATGCCGCTCATCATCGCCGCGATGGGCGGGCCGCAGGCGATGGTAGGATGGATCGTCGGTGCGCTGTTGGTTATGTGCGATGGGTTGGTCTGGGCGGAGCTAGGAGCCTCGATGCCGAAATCGGGCGGGCCGTATAACTATCTTCAGGAAATTTACGGCAAGAAAAAACTCGGACGGTTGATGTCGTTCCTTTTTATCTGGCAGCTCCAATTCAGCGCACCGCTGTCGATGGCGTCGGGCTGCCTGGGTTTTGCTCTTTACGCGACGTACATATTTCCGGATCTCGGTTTAACGCTTTTCCAGCATGATTTTAAGGCGAATATACCGCTCGTCGGCGACCTAAGCGCAAGTATCCTGGCGACCTACGGAACATTCGTTGCCATCGGCATCTGCCTTTTCTGTGTTTTCCTGCTTTACCGAAAGATCACGATAATTGAGAAGCTCGGCAAGTTTTTGTGGATGGGCGTGATGGCGGCCATTGTCTGGATCATTTTTGCCGGCCTGACGAATTTCGATCCGGCTGTCGCATTTGATTTTCCGCCCGATGCATTTACGCTTCGGCCCGAATTTTTCCTGGGCCTTGGCTCGGCGTTACTTATAGCCGTTTACGACTATTGGGGCTACTACAACGTCAATTTCTTTGCGGGTGAGGTCAAGAACCCGGAAAAGACGATTCCGAGGGCGATCATCCTTTCGATTGCAGCCGTGTCGGCGATATATATCGTGATGAACATCGCGATCTTAGGCGTTATACCGTGGCGCGAGTTTATGGAAACCGCAAATTCAGACGCGCGTCGATTTGTGATCTCGGTCTTTATCGAACGGATCTACGGGAGCACTGCGGGCGTGATCGCGACGCTGTTGATAATGTGGACGGCGTTCGCGTCGGTGTTTTCGCTATTGTTGGGATATTCGCGGGTGCCGTATGCGGCGGCGCTTGACGGGAACTACTTTCGCATTTTCTCAAAACTGCATCCGAAACATAAATTTCCTTATGTGGCGCTGCTTGCGATGGGCGGAATTGCCGCACTGTTTTGCTTTCTCAGGCTGGCAGACGTGATTGCGGCGCTGGTTGTGATACGCATCATCATTCAATTCCTTGCACAGATCGTCGGCCTGATGATTCTTCGCAAGCGAAGGCCCGACATGCCGAGGCCGTTTCGAATGTGGCTTTATCCGATTCCTGCGGTGCTCGCGATCATCGGATTTTTGTATGTGCTGTTTGCCCGTGCCAACTTTCAAAAAGAGGTCAAATACGCCGCTGTTTTGATCGTCGCAGGGTTAATTATTTATCTTGTTCGCTCGTATAATAGAAAGGAATTCCCATTTAGCGAAGAAATTATTACAAAAGAAATTTAAACCACAGATGAAGACAGATAAACACAGATATAAGTCCAGATTTTTAGCCTCAGAAAGTCGCCATCTAATCAGACAAACATCTGTGTTAATCTGCGTTCATCTGTGGTTACTTTCTCTTGGTTTTTTATCCGTCTCGGCCCAAGTGCGGCCCGTAAATGATTACGGAGCGCTTGGATTGGGACAATTATTAAAGCGACTTAACACTACAGCAAGCGTGATGATGATCGGAGCGCATCCGGACGATGAAGACTCAGCGCTGCTCGCATATCTAGCACGCGGTGAAAGTGCCCGCACCGCATACCTCAGCCTGACACGCGGCGACGGCGGGCAAAATATCATCGGCCCGGAACAGTCCGAAGCGCTCGGCATCATCCGCACTGAAGAGCTTTTGCAGGCAAGGCGTCTCGACGGAGCAGAACAATTTTTCACGCGAGCCTACGATTATGGCTTCTCAAAAACCCTCGCCGAAGCCAAATCGAAATGGCCCGAAGACGTTATCAAGTGCGATGTAGTGCGGGCGATCCGTCTGTTTAGGCCTTTGGTTGTGATCTCACGCTTCTCTGGAACGCCAGCCGACGGCCACGGCCAGCATCAATACGCAGGCTACATCTCGCCCATTGCTGTAAAAGCGGCCGCCGAACCGCAGCAATGCAAAGAATCAGGTGAGCCATGGCAAGTGCTAAAGTTCTACGTCGAACAAGGTTTTCGCGATACATCTGAGCCGACGTTAAAGATCAACACGGGCAAATACGATCCCATCCTCGGCCGTTCATATTACGAGATCGCTATGGAAGGCCGCAGCATGCATCGATCGCAGGGCGAGGGAAGGATCGAGTTTCACGGAGATAGTTTTTCGGGACTAAACCAAAACGGAGAGCTGAAGGATATGCGCGAAAAGAATATATTTGACGGGCTCGATCTCAGTCCCCCGTTTGCTGATCTACTTCAAAAGACGATGGGCCGGAACGGATACGTCGATGTAGCTGATATGGTTATGATTGCGGGAATGGCTGAGAATAGAATGTCTGGCCAAGATCAGAGCTATTGGTCGACCGTTCGGGCAAACGCTGAGGACGATCTCAAACATACCGGGTTTCAAATTGATGCGCTCGCCGATCGGGAGTCCGCAGTTTCCGACGGTGACTTGATGGTGTCAGTCAAGGTTTACAATGCCCACGCAGATATATTCAAAATCATGGAGATAACTCTGACCGCTCCGGATAAATGGAATGTATCGAAAATCGATGCACCGAAGCAGAACAACGCCGCCTACAGCAATAGGGAAGTCGCCGTGGCGGGTCAGGTTTTCAATGTCACGGTTGCAAAAAACACGGACGTGACTGAGCCATACTGGTTGCAGAGCGAACGAAGGATCGATCTTTTCGAGTGGCCAAAGAGGGCTTGCCAGACATTCTCGTTTGACCCCCCGATCCTCGTTGCTCATGTCAGGCTAACGCTTGGCGAAGGCAAGGGGATTGTGCTCGACCAACCCGTGCAGTACCGCTTTGCGGATCCAGCGCGAGGAGAGATTCGACGTGAGGTCAATGTTGTTGCGGCGCTGTCGGTTGGTGTTGACCGTGATCTGCTGATAGTACCGCAAAGCACTATGTCCCAGACGAGGCGGCTGATCGTAAGTGTTACGAATAATTCCGACAAGGAAGCGTCGGATAAGGTCTCGCTGAACATACAAGCGAAAGGTCTTACTCTGGACGCTCCGAATGGTCCGAGGTTTGATCTCAAAACGCGCGGAGCGAAGGCGAGTATTCCGATAGACATTACTATCCCGCCCAACTCATCTGTCGGTTCGATCCCGATCCGAGTAAGTGCGATCGTCGGCGATGCCGTATTTGATCAGACAATGAATATTGTGAGCTATTCGCACATCCAAACGCATCGCTATTACACACCGGCAGTTTCAACTGTCGAAGTTCTTGATCTGAAGGCCGAGCCTGAGAAAGTTGGTTACATAATGGGCAGCGGTGACGAGGTGCCGGAGGCGATCAGGCAGATGGGGATGGAGGTGACGATGTTGGAAGAGAAGAATCTGGCTTCGGGTGATCTTTCGAAATTCGATACGATCGTTGTCGGTATTCGGGCGTCGGAAACGCGGCCGGATATGATGGCGAATAAGCAGCGGTTGCTGGATTATGTCAACGGCGGCGGGAACCTGATAATGCAGTATCAGCGCGGCAATTTTGCACAGTCTGGATTGGCTCCATATCCGATAGATACAAATGATAAACAAGGCACGGCGGCGGGCAGTATCGCTCGGGTCGTTGATGAAAATGCGGCGGTCAAGATACTTGAGCCGACTCATACTATTTTTATTTTTCCAAACAAAATCACCGACGAAGATTTCAAAGGATGGGTGCAGGAGCGGAATGCTTACAATTTCGTAACTTTCGATCCAAAATACACGCCGCTGCTCGAATCGCATGACGCAGGCGAACAGGAGAATAAAGGCGGACTTGTGATCACAAAGGTCGGGAAGGGAAATTGGGTTTATTGCAGTTACTCGTTCTTCAGGCAGTTACCGGCCGGTGTTCCGGGAGCGTATAGGCTATTTGCGAATTTGTTGAGTTTGCCGAAAGCCGGGGGGGGGAAATAAATCTGCCCACGAAATACACTAAAAACACGAAATAATTAAGAACTTCTTATTTAGTGTTTTTAGTGTGTTTCGTGGGCAAAATTACTATTCGATGACGACGAGCACATCGCCAGCGCCGACGGTGTCGCCTTCGTTGACTCGGATATCAGTAACAATTCCGTCCTTCGGCGATTTCATTTCGTTTTGCATTTTCATTGCTTCGACGACCATTACGCCTTCGCCTTTTTCGACTGGTTCACCGGCGGCTTTGAGGATTCGTACTACCTTTCCGGGCATAGCAGTTTTGATCTCGACTTTGCCCGAAGCATCGTCAGCTAAGGCTGCTGTTCCGCGAAGGCGTTTGGGGTCGGCAATCGTGATCTCAATCTCCGCCGATCCAACCCGGACGTTATACGGTTCATTGGCATTTTTTCGTGGTGAAACAAAAACCTCAAATATCTTGCCTTCGTGTTTTAGCAAGTAAACATTCGGCTCGGGTTCGGAAGCTTCAAGCTCATAGTTGCGGTCATCTACACGCGCGAACAGACGGTCGCCATCGCGAGTGATCTCGATCTCGTGTTTTTCACCCGCGACAGCGGCTTGGAGTTTCATTTATGCGTTGGTCGAATCGGTCTTTACCTTATTCGGCTGCGGCGTGACGCGAAGATATGGCTTGATCGTCTTCCAGCCAGCCGGAAATTTTGCCTTTGCTTCTTCGTCCGAAACTGCCGGAACGATAATGCAGTCGTCGCCATCCTTCCAGTTGACCGGAGTTGCAACGCTGTATTTCGCCGTGAGTTGCAGCGAGTCTATAACACGAAGAATCTCGTCAAAATTCCGCCCCGTGCTCATCGGGTAAGCGATTATCAACTTGATCTTTTTGTCCGGCCCGACAACGAATACGTTTCGCACGGTCATGTTGTCCATTGCGGTACGGCCTTCGCAGCTTTCGCCCACGTCTGCGGGCAGCATGCCGTAGAGTTTTGAGATCGCGAGATCGGTATCGCCGATCATTGGGTAATTCGGCGCATGACCGGTCGCATCGGCGATGTCCTCTGACCAACGCTCGTGATTTTCGACAGGATCAACGCTCAGGCCCATGACCTTTACGTTACGTTTATCAAACTCGGGCTTGAGGCTTGCCATGTAGCCAAGCTCGGTCGTGCAGACAGGCGTGAAATCCTTGGGATGCGAAAACAGAACGCCCCAACCATCGCCGAGCCATTCGTGAAAATTGATCGTGCCTTGTGTAGTTACCACCGTAAAGTCGGGTGCGGTGTCACCAAGTCGTAAAGACATATTTTTACCTCCAAGAAATTATTTCCGTGATTATATCAGACAAATTACTTACATAGTAAATGTCACTCATTCTCGGCTGTTTCAACCGTGTCTTCATCAGCCATTTTCCGCAGTCTGAGAAGATGTATTTTTTTCTCGTCGGCATTTAGTATCTCGATATCAAGCCCGCGCAAGTTGAGCTTTTCGTCCGGCTTGGGCACATAACCTGCTTCGGTGACGACGAGTCCGGCGATGGTCGTATAACCTTCGTCTTCAAGTTCCAGATCGAAGAGCCGTTCGATATTGTCGATCTCGGTTGAGCCGATCACGTCAAAATAACCGTCTTCGCCTTCGATGATCTCGATAATTTCTTCTGGCCCTGTGTCTTCGTCTTCGATCTCGCCGACGATCTCTTCGATAATGTCCTCGACCGTGATGAGGCCTGCAACGCCGCCGTATTCGTCGATCACTATCGCGATCTGTATGTGATTCTGCTGAAAGCGTTTTAGCAATTCTGATGCTGTTATTGTTTCAGGTACAAAAAATGCGTCACGCAATATTTCACTTAGCGGCCGATCTTCTTTTCCGTCGGCCCAGGATTGCAAAAGGTCGCGTACGTAGATGATGCCTTCGATATGATCGATGGTGTCACGGTAAACAGGAAGCCGCGAGTATTTTTCCTCGATGATCAGGCTGCGAGCGTCCTGTACGGTCGAATTGATGTCAATTGAGCACATTTCGGTTCGCGGCGTCATAATCTCAGCTACACGAGTGTCTGAGAATTCGACCATCGTTTCTATCAGCGCGCGCTCTTTTTCTTCGATGATGCCTTCGGCTTCGCCGACTTCCATCAGCGCCTGAAAATCGTCCGAATTATCGTCGTCTTTATCGTCCGAAAAATCGGGAGCAACTGTTGCTTCGAGTTTTTGACGCTGTTTTTGGCGGCCGCGTTCAAGCAGAGGTTCAGTAAAAAAAGACGTGATCGCGTATATCGGTCGGATAGCAGGAAGCAAAATTAGGAGTTTTCGTTCAGTTTCCTTCTGCACCAGAAGACGCGGGACGATCTGCCGTAGAAGCACTGTTGCGGCCAAGCCGATCATCAGAGCAAAAACCAACAGTTTTGCCCTATCGGCGGTAAATTCCGCGACGATGACCGTTAACAAAACCGTAAAACAAATAAGAAGGACCTGAATTGCCGAAGATATAGCAAATCGAAACCGCGGCCGATTTTCGACTATCTCTCGCAGGAACTGGGCCGAACTCTTTTTCTCGGCGATCTCTTCGTCGCCCGAGATACGACGTAGAGTGACGTCCGACAAATGAGAGAACGCCATATCGATCGTCGCGAGAAAAACCAAAGCAATTAAGATAATAATCGCAATGATTATTTCGATTTCCATATATCGTTAATTTTAGAATGCACGATGTTTAGCGCACAATGCAATATGTAGAATGAGGTCAAACATAAATTAACCGCAGATGAACGCAGATGAAGAATAACTTTTTCTTTTCTTATCTGTGTCCATCTGCCTTTATCTGTGGCTAAACCTTCTGTTCTTCATTCGACTAAATTTTTCCACGCGCGGCCGTCGTTTTCGAGGAGATCTTCCGATTCCTTTGGCCCCCACGTTCCTGCTGCGTAATTTGGAAAATCACGAGCGGGCAGTGCGGCCCATACGTCCTGAACCGGTGCAACGATCTTCCAGCTTGCTTCGACCATATCGGCTCGCTGGAAAAGCGTCGCATCACCGATCATGCAGTCATATAGCAGGCGTTCATAGCCCGTGCTGACGCTTTCTTTAAAATGCTCGCTGTAGTTAAAGTCCATGTCCACCGGGCCGACATTGACGATCGGGCCTGGAATTTTGGCACCGAAATGGAGCGTGATGCCTTCGTCGGGTTGGATGTGAATGACTATACGGTTTGTGCGAAGCCGTTCAACATCAGTTTCGCGAAAGAGCATAAAAGGTGCTTTCTTAAACTCGATAATGATGCTTGAATGCCGAGTCGCCATTCGCTTGCCGGTGCGGATGTAAAACGGAACGTCGGCCCAACGCCAATTGTCGATCGCGAGCTTCATTGCGGCAAAGGTTTCTGTGTTGGAAGCCGGAGCGACACTCTGCTCGCTGCGATAGGCGGGAACCTTTTTGTCGTCGATCTTGCCTTCACCGTATTGTCCACGAACAGCGCAGTGCAGCACGTCTTCTGGCGAGAATGGCTGGATAGCTTGTAATATTTTTGCCTGTTCGTCGCGAACCGAATCAGCTTCGAACGAGACAGGTGGTTCCATCGCCGTTAACGTGACAAGTTGCAAAATGTGATTCGGTATCATGTCGCGCATGGCACCAGCCGAATCGTAGTAACCGCCACGAAGCTCGACGCCGAGTTTTTCGGCAACGGTTATTTGGACGTGATCGATAAAATTACGATTCCATATCGGCTCGAAAATACTGTTGCCGAAACGAAATACCAAGATATTTTGTACGGTCTCTTTGCCGAGGTAATGATCGATGCGATAGATCTGCTGCTCTTTTATAGTTTGCAGCAGGTCGGCATTAAGAGTTTTGGCAGATTCGAGGTCGCGGCCGAAAGGCTTTTCGTAAATAAAACGACGCCAGTTGCCGTCAACTTCTTTGCCGAGGCCGTTCTTGACGATCTTATGCGTCACATTGGCAAACAAAGTCGGCGGTGTGGCGAGATAGTAGAAAAAGTTGTCGGGGATCTGATGTTTTGTCGTAACTTCGCCGATCAATTCTTTTAGATCGCCGAAGAGCTTCTTGTCATCATCAAAATCGCCGCCGGTGTAGTAAATCCGATCCTCGAACCATTTAACGATCTTCGCGTCAGGGCCGTTTGGAATAAATTCCTGCAGATAGCCGAGCATCTGTTTACGAAAAGCCGCCGATGTCATCTCCTGACGTCCAACGCCGATGATCGCAAACGTGTGTGGAAGGAAATCGTCCTTTGCGAGATTGTAGAGCGCTGGAAAGAGCTTGCGTTTGGTCAGGTCGCCGGTCGCGCCGAAAATAACCATCACACATGGATCGGCAACTTTTTTTGATTCGCTCATTTTGATAGTTTGCCACAGAGAACACAGAGGTCACAGAGAAAAGTACAAAATTATTTTGTTGTCTCTGTGTTCTCTGTGGCTAAATCTTTAGTTCATCACGCAATTTCAATTCCCGCGCATTCATTTTGCCGGTGTCAGTTTCGTGATCATACCCGCACAAATGGAGTAGCCCGTGCAAGATAAGCTGCTTGATCTCGCTCTCAAGCGTAAGGGCATTTTCGTCGGCCTGCTTTTGAGCTTGTTCGGCTGAGATGACTATGTCGCCAAGATTAGTTTTGTCAGGATCGAATTCGTCCGGCTCATGCGGGAATGAGAGGACATCGGTGGTTGTATTTTTACCGCGAAACAGATGATTGAGTTGCTTCATCCGACTGTCCGAAACAAAGGCGATGGAAAACGTGCGGTTGTTTGTCTCGGGCACTATTTCAGCGAGCGATTGAGAGAATTTACAAAATACATCTATCTCTAATTTAATTTTTCGTTGTAGATTGATGACATCGATCATCTGTTAGTGGTCACCCGGTTCGTTATTTTCTGAATGAGCCTCGTACGCTTTGACGATCATCTGGACAAGTTTGTGGCGGACGACGTCTTTTTCGGTGAAATAGACAAACTCGATGCCCTCAAGGTTTGCGAGAATATGTTCAGCCTCTTTGATCCCGCTCTTTTGGCCGCGTGGGAGGTCGATCTGGGTTCGGTCGCCAGTTACGACTGCTTTTGAGCCAAAGCCGATGCGGGTGAGGAACATCTTCATTTGCTCGGCCGTTGTATTCTGGGCTTCGTCGAGAATGATGAATGCGTCTGACAGCGTTCTTCCGCGCATAAATGCGAGCGGAGCGATCTCGATAATGCGTTTTTCGAGCATCTTTGTGATCTTTTCGGAATCGACAAGATCGAACAACGCATCGTAAAGCGGCCGCAGATAAGGATCTACCTTATCTTGCAGATCGCCTGGCAAAAAACCGAGTCTTTCGCCTGCCTCGACTGCTGGCCGCGTCAGGATGATGCGGCTGACTTGTTTTTTAAACAAAGCATCGACCGCCATCGCGACTGCCAGAAAGCTTTTTCCCGTTCCGGCGACACCGATTCCAAACACGAGATCGTGAGCAGCTATCGCGTCGAGATATTTACGCTGATTTGCCGTCTTCGGCGCAACCTGTTTTTTGCCCGAAGGGTTGAATCGAGCTTTTAGGAAATGATCTTTGAGGCTGTAAGCGCGGTCCTCGGCGATCTGTTTAAAAGCATCACGAAGTTCTTTATCGGTAAACGTATTTCCCTCGGCAAAAAGCTCTCCGAAATCGCGAAGTATCTGCTCAACGGTCTTGATGTCGCGTTCGTCGCCGTCGATTAGCAGTTCATTGCCGCGTGCGCCGATGCTCACATCGAGAAGTGATTCGAGATATTTGATGTTTTGGTCCTGAACGCCGAAAAGCGTGTTGAGGCCCTGAGGCGGAAGTTCTAATTTTCGAAGATTGCTCAAATTAAAGTAGGGCTTGTGCCGATATGAAAAGGCTACTAAAAGGGAATTTGCCTGTCAATTTTCGCTACTTTTTATTAATGTACGTTGCCGTACATACGATTTGAGGAGACAGGAATAACATCAGAATTATACAGTAGGAGCGGAAAAAAAATATGGGACAAGCAGTTGAAACGAAAAAGGATGCTAGCACTTTGGAATTCCAAGGCGGGTTTTCAAGTTTTGCGGTTAAGAACGTTAAAGAAGCGATGGATTTTTACGAGGAAACCCTCGGTCTTGAAGTTTCCGAGATGATGGGCGGATACGGATTTGAACTGGAAATTCCTACTACCAACGATAAGGTCTTTGTATATTCTAAAGAAGACCACGAGGCAGCTACATTCACGGTATTCAACCTGCATGTTGCCGATATCGGCGAAGCGGCCAAAGAGCTCAAAACTCGCGGCGTCAAATTCGAAAGCTACGACGAACCGATGAAAACCGATGACATCGGCATCTTTTGGGGTAAAGAAAAAAGTCAAGGGCCGAACATTGCATGGTTTACAGATCCGTCCGGGAATATCGTCTCAATTCTTGAGCCGATGTCTAACCGCGATTAATATTTTTGCACTTATGTTTGTTGCCGCACATAAGTTTTTCCGAAGTTAGCATAGGTTAGTGGTTATGGAAAACCCTGGAGGAAATTTGATGATCGAACTTAATATTAATGACGGGAGTTACGACAGGATTTTTGATTCCCTGATAGAAACTGTTTCAGAGGATGAAAATAGTCCATTGCTGCACGACGCTACCGCTCCTGAAAAATCAAATCTACCTGTGCAAAATATTTTTGCTATGGCTCAAGGCATTGTCGATCGAGGTAACAGCCATCGATCCTTTCGCCGTTCGTCGAGCATTCTTTGAAAATGGAGAGTTTTATATGCCTGGCAATAAATACACAGCAAAACAGGAACGCAAAGCTGACCACATTGAAAAAGCCTACGAGAAGAAGGGAGTGCCAAAGGAAGAGGCCGAAAGCCGTGCGTGGGCGACCGTAAATAAACATGACGGCGGTGGAAAGAATCCCGGTGGTTCGGGCCGAAAGAAGTCTGAAGAGGCTTGATAAAACAGGTCAAAGAAAAAAAGGCCGAGGCGCGGAAGCTTCGGCCCATTCTGGCGTTGAGGTCGGATAAAGACAATCGCAAAGTCCTTCTCCAACGCCAAATCATGTTAAGCAGTCAACGCCCGCTCTCAACTTATCCAAAAAACCGTTAAGCCAAAACGCGTCAATTGACGCGAGAGAAGGTAGTGACGACGGAAGATTAACAATACCGGAAATGGCTGTCTATAGGGGAAAACCCTTAGAGCAATAAAAAATACTAAAATTCTTTTCGATGATCATACGCCGCCAACTACATCACCGGCGAAATCCGAACTATACTGTTAAATTTCCGACAACGTATGTACCAACTGTCCCACTATTGTCCCACGTCCGTGTGGGACAGGCTAAAGCTTGTAAACATTACATTTATCGGTTGTATTTTGCCTCTGTCCCACGTTTTTTGAAAAAAATAAGACAATGTAGGATAAAATATGTAACTCAAGCAAGTAGTGAGCTTACGGTCGCGCGCATTGTCGATCTTCGGTGGGACACTATGTCTAAGCCGTCTAGTCAAAAGTCAAAAGTTAAAAGTCAAAAACCAATCCAAGACTTTTGTTGTCAAAGAGCAAAAAATCGCTGAGATACAACGATCCCGCATCAAACTAGCGCATTTTGAGACAAATTGAAATACCAACATTCTCGATATGACATGACTTTCTCAATATGACGCAACTTTCCGACCTTTTTCCGGGGTTATGACCTTCGCAGATCGTTTATTTGTGTAGTAGTTTGAGAAAATCATCGACGCTGATGTCGGCGTTTCTGATTAGGGCTCGGAGTGTGCCGGGAGCGAGTTCTTTGTGTTGGGGGGATGGAGAGATTGACGCGGATGCCGGGTTTTGACATTACTAGGTGGCTTCCGACTTGGCCGACCTTATACCAACCGGCCTGTTCAAATGCCTTTGCAGCTTGTTTGCCGGAGATGTTTCCAAAACGACCCATCTATTAAACAACTAAACGGTGACAAGCACGGCTTCGCTGGCTCGCGGCTGGGAAAGGCCGGAGAATGCTTTTTGATCTTCTGCCCAGAGCCATGCTGTTATTGCTTCTTTGATATTTTCGAGGGCTTCCGGCTTGGTTTTGCCTTGTGACACGCAGCCGGGCAGCGAGGGACACTCGGCGACTATCCAGCCGTCTTCATCCGTTTCTAATACAACATGAAATATCATGGCTTCAATTTTAGCACAGTTTCTGGGCACATTTCTTCTTGGTCCCCGTCGCCCGAATCCTGGTTGTACTGCTTGATCTGGGAGACTAAGAAGCGTTTTAAATGTAAACCCCTTGAATGGCGGAAATATATTCCTGTTTTAAAAAGATGTCAAGCGCGGACAAAGGTAGAGGTCTACGAGTGGCCGCCGCCGTCACTCGATCCAAAAGCACAACCGCTACCCCAACCTCCGGACACTTGCCATAGTCTGACCCGAGAGTTTTTGACCCGAAAGGCCCAAGGATCGCCAATAGCCCAGCAATTTGGGTCACCATGTCCGAAGCCTATATCAAAACCTTTGCCTGCCCTTTCGACTTCGCGAAAGAAAAAGACTTTGCGTCCGTAACCATCCGGCTCGTGGTGTTCGAGTACAACAAACTCGATGTTATTGATCGCGGGTAACCATTCCTTTTTAATATTTTTTGCTGCAAAGTAGATCGTCTTAGGCTTTTTTGGCGATTTGAAATACCAAGTGACAATTCTTTTAACAACTTGTTCCATTACGGCGTCGGGAAGAATTATTTTCGGTTCGTCCGTAGTTTCTTGTGAGAAAAGCGGCGTATGAAAACATATAAGAAGACAACCAAGCAAGAGAATTTTTTTCATTGTCATAAAAGATGTTCGAGATGTTCGGGCGGTTGTATCTTAGACCTAGCTCAATTTTTAACCACCACTTTTGCACGAGTTATGTTTGCTATGGTATTCTCACTCCTTTGTTAAACTCACGATATTTTACCTATTTAGAGGAGCAATTTATTAATAATGGCTAATGAAGGAAGCGGACAGGTCGGCAAGGTTGTGCAGATCATTGGGCCGGTCGTTGACGTAGAATTTTCGGGTAATTATTTGCCGCCGATCTATCAGGCGCTTCGCGTTACGAGCGAAGGCTTTGACGGCGAAACGATCGATGTCGTCGCCGAAGTGCAGCAGCATTTGGGCGAAGGCCGCGTTCGTGCGGTGTCGATGCTGCCGACGGACGGAATGGTCCGCGGGATGAAGGTCATCGATCTCGGCGGCCCGATCATGGTGCCGGTTGGTGCCGCGACTTTGGGACGCGTGATGAATGTTATCGGCGATCCGGTGGACGAGCTTGGGCCTGTTAATTCCGAGACCAGATCTTCGATCCATCGCCACGCTCCGTCATTTGACGAGCAGGCGACGACGCTTGAGATGTTTGAGACGGGCATTAAGGTCATTGACCTTGTGCAGCCGTTCCTTCGCGGCGGAAAGATCGGTTTGTTCGGCGGTGCCGGTGTGGGCAAGACCGTTTTGATCATGGAGTTGATCAACAACGTGGCGATCGGTTCGGACGGATTTTCGGTGTTTGCCGGCGTCGGCGAACGCACGCGTGAAGGCAACGACCTTCTCCGCGAAATGGTCGAGTCCAAGGTTATCAAATACGGCGATGCCTTTAACGAGAACATGGAAAAGACCGGCGAATTCGACCTCACGCTGGTTGATAAAGCCGAAATTCCGGGTTCGAAAGTGTCGCTGGTTTACGGGCAGATGACCGAGCCTCCCGGAGCACGTCTTCGCGTTGCTTTGTCGGGGTTGACGGTTGCTGAATATTTCCGCGATCAGGGAAATGACGTGCTTTTCTTCGTCGATAATATTTTCCGCTTTACGCAGGCAGGTTCTGAGGTGTCAGCACTTCTCGGACGTATGCCGTCTGCTGTGGGCTATCAGCCAACACTCGCATCTGAAATGGGCGAGATGCAGGAACGCATTAC
>JANMDA010000142.1:0-15317 GCA_031376085.1 Chloracidobacterium sp. | reverse complement strand
GATTGCTGTGCGTTCGCCACTGCTTATTAAAAACGCCGCTTGCAAACTGGTTATTGATCCCTTTATGCAGGCTGGGTATGTCGACTTTAAAAAGATGCTCGATCAAGAGATTTTCAGGATCTATTGAAGGAAGGCGGTCATCGAAACGGCGTGAAAGCAGTATGGTTGGGAAAAATCCGCGTTGCCCGCCCCATTTTTTGGGAACAAAACCCGGATTCTCCGCCGGGCTTGTCTGTCCCCAAATCGGCAACGGACTCATGGAAAAATTCAATACTTCTGATTTCCGGCCCTTAACGGCAACGCAAGTATTGCTGGTTCCAAAATCAACAGCCAAAACAGCTTTTTGATCACCGTCGAGGTCAATGTTATCGAAATCCGCAAGGAACATAATGCCGCGTTCCTTGTCCACGGCGTCCTTAAAGACCATCGCTCTTGGCCTGTTCGGGAAATCGCCGTCGCGGTGGAGGATGCTGATATATTCTTCTTCTTCGAGCTCGACCTGTTGCCCGAGCCAGCCGCCCTCATCGATCAATTGCCAGCGTCCGCTTGTTTCTTTATTGCCGGTGCCGTGTGCAACATATAGTTTCCATTGCGGGGAAACTTTAGGCGGATAAATTGACAATGTATTGGTGGTCGCCAGATTCGCCAGCAATATTGGTTTGCATTTCCACAAAACCTCCTTACCGAGTACCCCAAAGGTCCATTGAACTCCGCCGTCAGGCGTAGGCTCGGATCGAACCGCTTTCATTTCCTTAAAAATTTCGGGAAAATGCTGAAAGAAAACATGCTGCAGCGGTGCCAGGCAGATCGCTTTCTCCTGCGGACGAATCGTATTGTCCTGCAGGGCAACTTCGTGCATAAAGTTGATGCGGTCGGCAAACGTTTCCGTTTCACGCGGCACCTTGCAGAAAAAAGGTTGGTAACCAAGAAAGAGGTCCTTGAGCAAAACGATCTTATCCGCCGCATTCAAATCGCATATATGCTTCTTTCCGGCAAGCTCGACCGAGATCTGATTCGGGCCGCTTCGCATAAAATCAACGGGTGCAGGCAATTCCGGAGAGATCTTGGTTTTCATCCACGGCGGCTGGTAGCTCATATCCATATCCGAAAGTAAATAGTATGTTTTACCGCCGTCTTTATTTTCTTTCTGTAAAGGATACTTATTCAACAGGTCAATCAGATCGACCTCTTTCGGAATGCGTGTTTCCCATCCGCCCGGATGAAGCGAAAGGGTTCTTATCTGGCCATAAAACGCACCGAAAGCCTGATCGCAAAACTTTTCCATCTGCTCTTTCAGTTCGCGGCGAGGCAGAACACTTGGAATGGCGCGCATATGAGCATGAAACTCATCGCGGTAATAATCACTTTCCAGAAGCAACGCGGAAGCCTTTGCCCAGGAAAGGCGATTGTTTTCAACATACGGCTTGAGGCCTTCGCTCGATGTCCAGGATTCGCGCCCGCGGCTGGGGAAAAAGACGATCTGCGGATAATAGGCGCCTACGACCGCACCATCAGGTCCGGAAATGCGAAGCAGCCCGATCGACTTTAGTTCGCTCTCGTCGCGTGTCTGCGGATAAGTGCCGGCGAATGCGAGCCATAGGTCTTTGTCGTATTCCGATTGAAGCAGTTTCTGATCAAAATTCTGCAGATGTAGAACCCCGAAATAGTGAAGTAAAAAAAGCGTCACCCATTCTTCGATCGCCGCCTGCGTACCAAGCTCAAGCTCCTTGCGAAATGCATAGGCATTGGCCCAGACGGTAGGAAAGGTCTCAAAATATTTTCCGTCGTATTCAGGAACCGGAAGATTGTCCGTATTTATCGACCTAAACCCGCGACGGCCCGCCGTGGGAATGTTTGCTCCGAGAATACCTGCGTTTAAGAAATCCTTTGACATAAATGTTCACCCTGATTAACTGCCGAATTGAGTTTTGCTAAGTTGGTATATGCTCATCCACACATGGCGAAAGTAATCGCCGCGTGTGAATTGATCGCCTGCCGGACACCACTTTCCAAAATCCTGTGTCGTGAATTTGACCTCTGATGTGCCGAGGGCGACTTCACCCTTTGCCTCGTTTCCGAACATTTTCTTTGCCATTTTGTTTTCAATGTCCTTTATCGAAACTGCGTCAGAAGAAAGGTATTTCGCAATTTCCTGCATATCGCGGCTGTCCCAGCCGGTCGGAAAATGTTCGTGGTTTTCTCTGATCAGGCTCTGAACCGAATTGGAAATATAATCGAGTGCTGTGTGCTTGCTCGAACGGTCAGTATCTACCCTTGCTTCTTTATCATCGTAAAAACGTGCAAGCTCAAAATCTTTGATTGAGGCACGCATGTTGTCCCAGGGCAATTGATGGATCACTAGATGCCTTAACAATGCGGTTGAGAGAAATACCTTCTCTGCATCGATCTCCGTGTCGCCGATGTTATATGACGGCATGTGAAACAGGCGCATATTCTCGGCCGGAACGTCCGCGACCGAGCTTCCTATTACATACGATTTTTGGTTGCCAGTATTTGCCTGCGAAAAGAAATTCAAGGCGGCTGTGGCTGCGACAACTTCCGCGGAATTCAACGGGTTACGCTGCGTCTTGCCGCCGTTGCTCCACACTTTTAATTTGTTTGGATTAGGCTTGCCAACCAAATAAAGTTCGTCAAACGAGTCGCCGCTGTGGTCCCGATAATATGACAGACCCTGCTTTGCCCTGGCCTCCATATCTTCCGGATCGGCATAAAATCCCTGTAGGATCTGTTTGACCAATTCCTGTTTTTCCTCGTGCGTCATGCCGTCGAACGCAGGTTCATTGCCATACCGTTCGACATATTGGCCGACATCGCTTTCGTTAAATTCGGATCCCTCGGCGAGGGCGCTAAACGGCGGATTTGGCGGCGTGACATAGGGTGCGAGCAAACATCCGCCGATCCGCCAGCCCCAACCCATGTTTTGATCCTTACGTTTTTTGAGGAAATTTGCCATGACTGGCACGCCGCAAGCTCCAGTGCCGCCGTGCAGGCTGCCGCAAAGAAAGAAATTGGTCGGCGTATTACTGAACGCCGTCAATCCCGCTGCTTTTCCTCCAGGCGTCGCATCATCATCCAGCGATTTCGCAAATATCGACATTATCGCCGATCCGATAAACGGTTTTTGATAAAAGCCGCGGTCGATCTGAACATTCAGGTCTTTGGATTCGTAAAACGGCGCAAGCAGCGAAACCGAAGACGCAACACCATGGCCGTTTCGCGAATGACGTGAATCGAGCACTCCCCGAAGAGTTTTTGTAACATTGTCCTGATCAACTTCTTTAGGCAGATCAAGCGGGTCCAAATGCCGAACCGTCGTTTCGATGTCCATCGCCCAACGGCTCTGCGCCAATGTTCGGGTCTCATTGTTATCGCTTAGGCAGCTTTGGAGTTTGCGGTATTCCTGCAATGCCTGATACAGATCTTCGGATGCCCCGGAGCTTCTGTCAGGATCGACCCGCCATATTTGCAGGCTGTCACCTGCACTCGTAAGCGCTCCATTTTCGTCACGGCGTGTCGGAAAACCGGCTGCAAGAAGCCTCACCAAAGCCTCTGCCACCTTTGTCCCGCTCCCGCCGACTGCAATAAAAACGTGTTTCATAAGTTTCCTTCCCTAGATCAACTCCCGCCGCCACGGACTAACAAGATGGCCTACAACCATCAAAACCAAATAGATCACCCATGCATAGAAAACTCCCTTAAATAGATCAGGGACATTTATGTAATCCCAAAAATCCCCATAGAGCCATCTAATCAAAAAAAGAAACAAAAAAATTGGAAAGAGACCCATAAAAATTGTTAACCATGTTTGCCGACGCGTCCAAATCTTTCGCTTTGCGATATCGGCGAGATACTTTCGCAGCCCTTTAACAGCGAAAATTAATCCAGCCGCCAAAACTGCCGTAACGACGGCGCATATGGCCCAGTCTTTTGCTGTGCCCGGATTTTCTTGTGTCGCAGAGAATAAGGTCTCAAGAAATTCATATTGAAATAAAAATCCAAATGTGGTCATAAGCCCCCTTTTTTATTTAGCTCCGACCCGAACGCAAAATTCAGCGATCAGATTCTTACTGATAACGGAGTTTGATTTAAAGTCCGGAACTGAGCTTTCAAGATTAAGCGTCTTGTTAGCAGTATCCGACGTTTTATCCAGATTGGTGCTCCAATTGGTTATCCATTCAGGAACGTTCTTAGCGTCATCAAATGTACCTACGATCCGATACATTCGCCAATCTTGTTTACCTTCCTCACCCGGTGACCAACCAGTCTCGAATGTCACTTCTATTTTTCCGTTTTCACTTTTCCATCCGGACAATTTGAGAGTGGGATAACGATGCCCTGTTTCATCTTTCTCCGGATAAACGCTCTGTATTTCCCATTTGACCAGCTTGTTCAATTCATCGAGCGGGCCCGTTTGACGGGCATTCGGCGACCATTGCGGTTGCACATTCAATGTGAATTTTTGCATGCCCGTTTTTGAAACTGAAGCTCTGGCCTCCAATCGCGGCATGTCCTTACTGTTATCCTTGCGAACACGCAGCAAGTCTGCCGGCGGCTTTTCGTCGGGCAGCTCTACCGCAGGAAATCCCGAAATATACGAGCTTGTTAGATTGTATTCCCGATATGCGTCCTCGCGCCCTAGCTGTGGCAGGGATCGTCTCAATGATTCGAGCAAATCCTCGACACCTGCATGGTCTGGCGAGAAAATATAAACGTAAAAGGGACGGAACTTAGTAGAATCTTTCCCAGTAGAATAATCGAATGACAGTTTGGAAATTTCAGACCATACCTTGCCTTTGAATTCACTTTTCATCCCGATAATAGCGCCGCCCCACCCGGAATTGACCAGATCAAGAAATGCTTTCTTAACGCAATAAGGGTCTGACCTATCCGCACAAGAAAGTTGTTTATCACTCTTAGACGAAGATTGAACGCCGTCGCTCACTAAGATATGAAAGCGCGGCGGAGCTTGATCGGCTGATTCTTTATCAAGCGGTTGTGGAAATGTCCTGATCGCACCGGCAAGATTCGTTTCGGTTCCATTAAAAACTTTCTTATTTTGTGAAATTTCTGATAACTGAAAATCGCCGAATGAAGGTGGTGAAATATTTTTATTGACTTGTCGAACGACAACTTCCATATTTGGGTCAATGGCTATTGCAGCTTTTCTCAGCTCAAGAAGTGTCTTGCTAAAAATTGTGTTTCCATCGGCTGAAACGGCAAAACCGCTCTTGGCGTCAGATGATAAGAAACCGGCCATGCTTAAACTGGTATCGAGATAAACAACTAGATGTTTTGTGGCGTTAGGCGACTGATTTGGAAGAGTCGGCTGTTGCACAGATTTACACAATTCCCACTTGGGTGGAGGAATTTCGAAACACCCTGTATAAAATGCGACCGTTGTTACAAAAACACAGTAACACAAGTATGTTTTTCCTTTTTTTAGCATAAAAATAATGGACAAACGGCAAGCATGAGGCCACCCCGTTGTCGAAACTACTCTCTACAGCCGGTATAAATACTGCCTTTCCGGATACCCCCAAAACACGAATCTTCAAATCAAAAGTTTCAAAATTTTCTATATAAATCTATTTCCATATTTGTCACGATCCACAACAATGATTTCGATGATGACCCAGATCCAGACCACTATCGGGACGATGATGGTCCAAAACAAAAAGAGAGTGAGGAGCAATTGAGCGATCCCTCTACCGGCATAGCCGGCGTAAAAATTGTGAACGCCGAGGTAACCGAGAAAAATGCCAAGGATTATAAAGCTTGCCCGGCTTTTGTTCATTCCGACCATTATTGGCTGAACCATATAGGGAGTTTGTTGATAGATAACGGGCTGCTGAATAACCTGAGGCGGCATTATTATCTGCTGCGGCTGTTGTTGTTGTGAAGGCGCCGTCCACTGAGAATTGCTTTGCTGAAGCGGTTGAGTTTCCCGAACTGGTAAAGCCTGAGGTCTCGGGGGCGGCTCAGGTTTTTGCGGTTCCATCCAAACATGGGCCTGATTGGATACATTTGGAAAAAAGAAATTTAAGTCGATCCAACGCTCTTCTCCAACGCGGCAACCCAAATCGTCAGGCAGGAACCTACCTGTTCTCAGCCCTTCAACAACTTCATTTTCCGCCAACGGGCCGACGTTTTGATTGTCCTTGTATATGTAATAATCCACACTTACACCTCGTTAATTTGAAATTCAACAATCAGTTCAACCTACAAATACTCGTGCGCGCGTCTATCTCTTCACTAAAGATGGCAGCCATGCATATAGCATTCAGGAACAAATAAGTCCTTTTTTCCTCAACGTTGCCCTCCAACATCGAGCATCAATTTCTCGAAATTATGGGATAACGTGCGTGTATTACTAGGTGACGGAAAGCCTAACATAAAATAAGGGTTTTTTAAACACAAATTTTTAAAAAATCTTATTATTAGAATCGCTGACCTTATGATTGATTTTATACAAGGATAAACACCTTAGAATTACTGGTTAGCACCACAATTCTATTCACTCTAACATTAGCGAAAAAAAAGGACATCCATGTAAATGGATGTCCTTTTCGACCGTTTTCAATTGTAACCATTAACGGGCTATAGCCGGAATATCACCGTTCAGGCCGAATTTATAAGCCTGAAACGCTCCATCCGAGCTTCGAAGGATATACCAGTAGCCATTTGAAGGGCGAAAAACAGCGATATCCGTTTTTCCGTCAGTGTCGTAGTTTCCGGCAACAGGAATGTCTTCGCTAATGCCGAATCTCGTAGCCTGGAAACCGCCGTCCGAGCTTCTGGTCGTGTACCAAGTCCCCGTCGAAGGGCGATAAACCGTAACGTCGGCTTTGCCGTCTCCGTCAAAATCGCCGCTGATTGGAATGTCTTCGCGTAAGCCGAAATTCGTCGCCGCGAACTGTCCGTCAGAGCTTCTAAGCCAATACCAATTGCCCTGGCTGGGACGGAACACGACCAGGTCGTCTTTTCCATCGCCATCCATGTCAGCCGGAACAGGAACGTCTTCGGCAACACCGAAATGCATAGCGATATTTCCAGTATTGTTGCTCTGTCGGATATACCACACACCGTCCGAGGGCCGATAAACTGAGATGTCAATGCGTCCGTCGCCGTCGAAGTCACCGCGAACCGGAACATCGGTCGGTAGGCCCCAAGCCATCGAAGTCAAACCTCCATCAGAGCTGCGGTTGATCTCCCACATGCCCCGTCCATTTTCGCTGCGGTATATTGCCTGATCGGTTTTGCCGTCGCCGTCGAAATCAGCCGAAACAAGTTTGTCGGTTGCCGAGCCGAACGAACGAGCCGAAAAGCCGTTTGTGTTTTGTGAATACCACATTCCAACCGAAGGCCGAAAAACTGCAAAATCATGCAGGCCGTCGCCGTCAAAATCGCTGTGACGCGAATGATTTCTGAACTGGCCGCGAATTTCGCCGGCCGGATTATTAACACTCATGATAACAGCCGACCAAAGGCCAGCTCTCAGCTGCTGAACCTGAGCGGATGAAACCGCGAACGTAGCAGTCGCAAAACGGCCGTTTTGTCCGCCAACTACCCCAAGATTGCGTATAGTAACAGTTGTTCCAACCGAGGTCTCAATAACTGCTCCGGTCTGATTGCTCGACAAATTGTGGAATTCGCCAAAGACTGTTGCCTGTGTTTCGTTCGCATTTAGCGTGACCTTGATCTCACCTGTTGCGGAGGTCGTGACGGGCGGAACCACTTGGCTGCCGGTCAAATGTGTCTCAAATGATCTGCCGAACGGCGTCGGGCTTGGCGTTCCGTTCGGAGTTCCTGTTTGCGACGGGCTTGGCGTGCCGCCCGGTGTGCCGGTCTGCGAAGGACTAGGTGTA
The DNA here is from genome assembly GCA_031376085.1 of Chloracidobacterium sp. Taxonomy (GTDB): domain Bacteria; phylum Acidobacteriota; class Blastocatellia; order Pyrinomonadales; family Pyrinomonadaceae; genus OLB17. The sequence goes on along the minus strand of JANMDA010000142.1, from coordinate 7,431 downwards.
GCGAAACTGCCAAATACTCCGGAAAGGATTGTCGAATTACCGTTATTTACTGCGATTGTCGAGCCAACGACGATCACGGGCACTGTCTGGCCGTTGTCGCTTCGCAACCGTAGACTGCCTTCTCCGCCGCTTTCCACGGACATTTGTCCGGCGACATTTCCATCGACAACAACACTGAGAGTCGTGCCGATCGCAAGATTTACCTGCCGTACACGTTCTTCGAGTTCGGTGCGGCTGCTGTGAATTTCGTATGTGGCATAGCCGGTCGGAAGTACGCCGTTCAAAGTCGGTCCCGTCAGGCCCGCGAAGATCTCGCTTTCGTTGTTAGGCGTTCCGGTTGCGGATGGTGAAGGTGTTCCCGTACCTGACTGCGAAGGCGAAGGAGTCGCCGTTCCTGTGCCTGTTCCAGACTGCGACGGCGAAGGGGTTCCTGTGCCAGTGCCTGATTGCGAGGGCGAAGGAGTCGCGGTGCCTGTTCCGGTTCCAGACTGCGACGGCGAAGGGGTTCCTGTGCCTGTTCCTGATTGTGAGGGCGACGGAGTTGCCGTTCCGGTGCCCGACTGTGAAGGAGAGGGAGTGGTTGTTCCCGTACCGGATTGCGACGGCGAAGGCGTCGCCGTGTTGGTGCCCGTTCCCGTGCCTGATTGTGAGGGTGACGGAGATGCTGTTCCGGTGCCTGATTGCGAAGGCGACGGTGTGCCCGTTCCCGTGCCTGATTGTGATGGGGAAGGGCTTGATGTATTCGTTCCCGTCGCTGTGCCAGTTCCCGTTCCTGATTGTGACGGCGACGGCGACGGTGTTCCGCCATTAACAAAAGTTCCTGCCACGATGACAGTCGTACCATTAAGGACTTGTGCTGTCGAGCCGACATTGACAATCGGCACTTGCTGGCCGTCCTGAGTTCTAAGCCTTAGCTTAGCCTGGAGGAAGCTGTCAACAAACGCTTGACCGATCACGCTGTTATCGATAACTACGGATAACCCAGTGCCGACCGGGAGACCGATGTTTACGACCTCAAGGTCAATCTCGCGGCGGCCGTTGTCTTCCAGTTTCCATAGGACAGCGCCGTTCGGGTTTGCACCGCCGCCTGGAGGCGTCAAGATCGCGGAGCGCTCTATCGAAGACATGACATCCGCCGAAACACCGGCGGTTAGCGCAGGTATCGACAGCCATGCTGCAAGTACCAAGCCGAATAATCCCGCCTTCCAATTCTTCTTAAATGTTGATTTCAAATCACCTGTTTTCATTATATAACCTGCCTAATTTTATTTATTTAACCCCAGCATTTTCGAGGTGTCGTCAGAAACACAGTGCAAGTAATCGGTGGATAAAGACACTATTGTAAAAAGAAAAAAGGCCGCCCTTTCAGACGGCCTCGATCTGGCTTTGAAAATCTCGCAAATTGACGACTAACTTATGAGAAATTGTTCAAAGCCGGATGTCATTTAGAAGTTTTGTTTACGGCTCACATGCGGTGGTGCTGTTTGTAGGGACACCGCAGTTTGCTGTATTGCTTAATGCGCAAAGGGCATCGATTCGGGCAGTTCTAATTTCGCCACGAGTTGGATGTAATCTGGGTGACTTACATTCCCATTGAACACCCGTTTCAATTAGCTGTTCCCCAATCAAATGTGGAGTTAACGTAGGAAATTGAGCCTTTACCAAAGCGGCAATACCCGCCGCAACAGGCGCGGCCATTGATGTGCCCGACCATGATCCGTATCGTCCACCCGGAAGTGAGCTAATAATATCCTCACCCGGTGCGACGGCCCGAATTATTCTTTGAGAGCCGCTTGAGCCAACGGACATTGTTGTAAAAGTCGCTAGATGTTCGTATTTCGTGCTGGCGCCAACGCCAAGCTGTGCATTTATTCGTCTGCCAGCCGGAAAAATCAAATTTCCATTGCCGCTGTTTCCGGCGCCGGATATTACCGCAACTTTAGCCAGCAGTTCTGGAAAAGTCTGAGTTCCAACCGTCGGAATGTCGTCGCAATTATCAAGTAAGTTCTTCAAAAGATTAGGTTCAGTGTTGTATCCAAAGCTTATGTTGATCACATTTGCGCCATGATTTGCGGCCCAGATGATCGCGGCGGTTACTCGCCAGAGTTCGCCTTCACCGTCTTTGTTCAGAATGCGAATCGGCATGATCTTGGCTTCCGGAGCTGTTAGTGCAACGATACCTGCGACGTGAGTTCCATGCCCGAAAGCTGGATCAACCCGAATAACTCCTTCTTCACTCGGATCGGTGTCGTTTGAAACAAAGTCATATCCCGGCACAAGCCGTCCGGCAAATGCGGGATGATTACGGTCAATGCCGGTATCGAGGACCGCGACAATGACGGGTTGTCCATTGTCAACACGAATGCCTTTATTGATCTGATGTGCTTCAGAAAGGTGAACGGTGTAAGGAAACCACTGTCTTGCGTAACCTTTCGCGCTGCCGCCGATCGCCCATGACCTGCCAATGGCCCATGAACGGCCAAGCGTCCACGGAAGCCCTTCATTTTCAACAGAGGAAAGAATTCTATTAACTTCGACTCTGGCGACTCGCGCATCGCCCTGCATTGCCGTTTGAAGGGCGCAGGGTGACTGTGTATTGCCGGCGAGGAACGCCATTCGGTATGTCGGCGGCGATCCAACTTGCTCGGAAGGTGTTGTTTGCAGTCCCCAAGCGTTGGCGACCGCAGTAAGATCGGATTGATTATTGAGATTGACGAGTATCTGTCCCGGGACCGCATCACATGTGCCGCCCTGTCCAAAAGTAGATACCGCCCCTAGCGTAATCCCAATTAGCCAAAGAAAGATAATCAACCAAAGTCTAAATGTATAACTTCTCATTTCTTCGTCACCTGCCTAAACTCTTATTCCCGTCTAAACAGTGCGCCTAATCTTATCAAAAAGACAAAGCTCAAAAAAATTATTTACCCATCAGAATAAACGGCGACCAATAGAACGGATGCTCGCCGCGTTTTACAAAATCCAGTTGGGCCTTTCTTAAGGATGCCGCGATCGATAGCCCGCGTTGCAAGTTATCATAAAACCGGAGCATCAAATGACCGGTTGCGGCATCGTTAACGCTCCAAAGACTTACGATAAGCGAGTCCGCACCGGCGGTCAAAAATCCGCGGGCGAGGCCTAATATTTCTTCACCTGCCATGATCTTACTTAAGCCTGTCTCGCATGCGCTGAGAGTGATGAGATTTGCTTTAAGCTTTTGCGCGCAGATGTCGCGGACGGTGATCCAGCCGTCGGCCAAGTGCAGGCTCGAAAACATAGGGTTTTCCGAGCGGAATCGTCCGTGACAGGCCAAGTGGATCAGGTCAAAGCGGGGAGCATTTTCGACAAATGCGGAAAATGTTGCCTTCTCGCCGACGAACGCGGCCGGGTTTGGAACGATCGGCTGAATTTCACGGATCTCGTTCTCGACAAGCGGTATTCTTTCATCGGCATATCCGATAAGCAACGAATTTCTCACCTTTTTTGTCCGGCGTTTTTGCAGAATTTGCCAGACATGTGCGCTTGGCGAGTTCGTGATCTCAAACCCTTCGATGACGTATTTGTTGCCATCATGCAACGCCTGAAAAGGCACATAATTTAGGCTGCCAACCGGAACAACTATCAGACGGTTTCCCACGAAAAACTCTCGCAGTGGCTGTAAAAGTTGATCGTACAGATCTGCGAGGCAACGGACCGCGCGCGCCTTCAAATCGTCTAAATATTTTGTTAGCTGCATACTGCCATATCGCAGTGAGTCGAATTGAAAGTGCAGATTTTCCAGCGCCGCGTTTAGAGCATTAGACGTTGTTAGATCGCGGATATATCGTATCGTTGTTTTAGTTACGACAAACGCGGAGATACTGCCTTTAAATTCAACAAATTCGATGAGCGTTGTGCGTATGTCGAGTTGTTTTTGCAGGCTGCCGAGGTTAAAAGAATTAGTTTTGTTCTGGCGCGAAGGAGATTTGGGCAAACCAAGATTAGTGATCTTCCGTAAAGTATCGGAAAGTTTTGACTCGAGACGATTGATCTCAGTTGTCAGCCGCTGAGCTTCGGACGCGTCGGCACTGTCGAAGCGTTTATAATAAAAATTCAATTCGGCCCGTAATTCTTTTATTTCGGCCGTGAGTTTTTTAGAAACCGGCGATGAGCGTTCGGTTCTTTTTGACGCTGCATCGAGTAATGATCTTGACCGACCGCTCTCGGTCACACTAAATGCCTCACTCAGCTTATTTTCATTCAATAACAGTTGTGCAAGATTTTCATATGGTTCAAGTTTCGAAGCAAAAAATGCCATGCTGACTTCTTCGGCAGCCAAAGTAGAACGCAGGCCTTCTATTTTTCGGATAGCATCCTTAAATAAAGATTTTGCCTCAGCATTTTTGCTCAGCGAAACGGAAATTTTTCCGAGAGAATTTAAAGCAAACTGTAGTGCGTTTTCCTGCTGATATTTTTTTGCGGACGTTTTGGCATTAGATAGTTTTTTCACAGCCTTATCGAACTTGCCGGTCTTTCTGTGCAGCTCACCTTCGAGAAGATTTAGTTGTATGTCGTGACGAGGGTTTTCGCTTTGCCGCAATGCGGATGAAGCTTTGGTTAAGTACGCATGTGTTTCTTTAAATCTATTTTGCTTTAGGGCAAGTTCTGAAAGCGAGAGCAAAGCTGACATTCTGCCTGATTGATTCTTTTCGTTCTCAAACAATTTCAAGGCTTTTTTTAGTTCGCGATCTGCGACTGATGAATCGCCAAGATATGAAAGCGTTCGGCCATAATTTAACCTTGCACGGGCTTCCTCGCCACTCAAATTTAACTGTCGAAATGTGCGTGTTACTCGTTCATATAGTTCTGCGGCCTCAACGCCAAGATTTAACTCCGAATAAATGTCAGCGATCTCAAGATCGGCAATCGCAGACTGATGCGGCAGGCCAAGCGCGTCATATTTTTGTCGGGATAATTCAAGAAAATTCAATGCTTCGGCATAACGGCCGCGGAGAAGAGCGAGGTTGCCGAGACTGGCTTCGATTTCGGCTTCGGTGACGCGCATTTTTTCTGAGCGGGCAGTTTCAAGTGCCAAATGATAGTACTTGTCTGCTTTTTGAAAGTCGTTTAGTTCAGCATAAGTATTTGCGAGTCCGTTTTCCGCCATCGCCTTCCAGGAATTTTCGCCTGCTTTGATAAATCGCCGACTCGCAGACAAACAATATTTTTCTGCTTCATGATGGAGCGAACGACGCGAGACGATATTGCTAAGGTTCATCTCGATCTTTCCGGCGGCGAGTTGGTCGCCTGCGGCCGCGAATATTTTCAGAGCCGCTTTACCTGTCTTTATTGCTTCGTCGTAGCGTCCGAGCATTGCCAAAGCCATCAGTTTTGCGACCTGGGTTTGCGCAGAATCGCTGACACGGCCAATATCAATAAATATGGCGGCAGCTTTATCGAGATTAAAAATTGCGGATTCAAACTTCGCTTTGGTTATATCTGAAATGCCTGACACCCAAAACGCCGTTGCTTCGATTTCTTGCTGATCGTTGATTTTTGTCAGACAACGCATCGCAAGGGCGGCTCGTTGAGCCTTGACAGGTTCGACCGTCCATGCCGCGTAACAAGCCTTTCTTATCTCGTCGGCAAGACGTGCGTCGGCCAAGTGTCGATTACCGGCAAGCAGTTGTTTTCGCTCTGCATCATTTGCCGCTGAAATTAGTTGCTTTGCGAGGTCTGCTCTTCGCATATTTATCGAGTATACAAGAGGAAACGACGAAGGTTCGCGACCCTTCGTCGTTTTGAGGCGGGAAATCCTGATTTGAGGATTATTTGAGATCTAACTGTTCGATAACTATCTCGTTCGCATTGCCTTTGATGGTTAAGCTGTATTCACCGGCGGCAAGACCTGATACTTTGAATCCGCTCATTTCGTCTATCGTCGCTTTGATCGAGGTTTTATCATTAGCGATCTCGATTTCGCCATTCGCAAATCCATTGCCGAGTATCTGTCCGCGAATACCGAATTTACCTTCAACAACAGTGATCCTGAGATCGAAGGCATTTTCGCCTGAATCGAACAGCATTTGCCTTGCCTGACTTCCAGAAGCCGAGCGTTCGCCGAATGCCGCACGGTTCGGCGCCAGATCAACTTGCATTACGGCCAGTACTCGCTTAACAAGCGAAGCTTTTGGTTCGACTGCACGCGTGCGATAAATATCTCTGGCGTATTTGATCGCGTCAGCCGGTGCGTCAATCGATCTGTCTGCGAGCATCCGCTGGATTATATGCTCAATTCTTTTTTCTTCCGGATTCTTCATGGCTTTTCAAACCTATCCAATAACTCTCTCCAATCGAACAGTGCGGGTGAAGATAACAAAAAGACAAGATATTTATTTTGTCAGCACTTTTTCGAGCTTTTTCAAACACCTTGAGCGCAACGGGCTAATACTCGTTTCGCCGACGCCGATCGCGGCCGCGACTTCCGCGTAACTAGCTGCCGGATCGCACAAATAGATCATCGATAGTATTTGCCGGCAACGCTCTTCTAATAGTTTCAATGCAGTGCGTATCAAATGCTGCTCTTCAAGTTCGATCAGCAGATCGTCGGCGAGCGGAGATCTGTCTTCAATTCGGGCCATTTCTGATTCCATTTCTTCTTCGGTCGCAGGCGAATATTGGCCCTTCGATCCGCGGATCACTGCCCAGGTTTTGAATTTAGCCGTCGTAACGATCCAGGAACGTATCTTTTCAGGCTGCTCGATCGCGTCGATCTTTTCGACGAGTGTGAGAAACACTTCCTGAAATACGTCTGCGGCCTGCTCTTCACTCAGACCGGCACGGCGCGGTATGGCGAAGATCAAACGCTGGTAACGATCAACCAACGTGTCCCATGACGTTTGATCACCATGCCGGCATTTTTTTACAAGTGCCGCATCGGCTTTTGCCAATTCATTGGGATCGAATTCGGCCTCGTTTTGTTTAGAAAATGGTTTCATCGCCGTTTCGATTCTGAAATACGAAACAACATTTAGCAAGAACGGCAGTCAATGATGCAAAAAACAAAAACTTTCAAAAGCACATACCATAAATCCCTGTTCCTAAATTTACATGTAATAAACTAATGGCCATTAACCTCTTTACTTTTCAGGGCGTACCTATCATACACAACTAGCGGAGTATCGAGATTGCGGCCTATTTTGATATTTACGGCGAGCCTGATGAACTGTGCCATCGACCATGCGAGCGGCGTTGCGGAACCGGTGCCTTCGCCAAATTTGAGTTCGGGAATGAACTGTTTGTCGGCGTTCGGCGGAACCTCTTTTTTGTCCCAGATCTGTTCGGGGATCATCAGGCCGTCGTTGGCGAACTGGGACATGTCGACTAGCCGCTTATATGCATACATATTACAGGCAAGCTTTTGGTCCGAGAGCTTTGAATTCCTAATGATTTTAT
>JANMDA010000130.1:0-4746 GCA_031376085.1 Chloracidobacterium sp. | reverse complement strand
TTATTTTGTCGATCGTCATCTGCAAACGCGTCATCGTTGACCGCGTTTCGACAACCGCGCTGTCCAAGCTTCTATACAGCGATTCGTCGTTAATAATGCGACCGAGAGTGCCGTCGCCCTGATTGGCTTTATTAAGTATGTCGTTTGCCGGGACGGCGATCTCATTTATCTTTTTGAGTAGGTCGTTGCCGGTCTCGGTCAATTGTGTCAGTGAATTGCCCGCGCTCGAATCGAGCAACGCACCATTTTCAACTGGCGAACCTTTCGAAGTGCCGGGAATGATGTTTATGAGTTTGTCATTGCCGAGGATAGAACTTGCGACCAACTGCGCACGCGAATCGCTGCGGATCAGATCGGAAATGGGTTTATTATCGAGCACCTGTACGACGCTCAATGTAGCTTCGATCCGTTGACCGGCAGGTGAGTCAGGCGGAAGAAAATTAACGTCCTCTACCTTGCCAATAGAAACGCCTGCGAGTTGAACATCGGCTCCCGGATGCAGACCGTCCGCACTTTCAAAACGAGATTTAAGTTTTATCTTTTTTTCAAACGGATTAAAGTTTCCGCTTGAATTAAGTATCAAAAATCCAGTCACCAGCAGAGCGGCGAGCATAAAAATGCCGACGCGAAGTTCGCTTAACGTAAGTTTTTGTTGACGTCTGGGCATTAAATTACTTTCCTCGGATAAATCTCTGTATGTAAGGATCCTCGTTAGCCCGAAGCTGCTCGTCTTTTCCGCTAAAGATGATCTTACCGTTTCGCAACATCATTACTTCGGTATTTATCAGGCACAATTTGTCACCTTCAAGTTCAAAATGTACTTCTCCTTTGCGATCAAGTGTTGCATACTCCGACGACAGATAATCGAGATTATTCATCTCATGGGTTACGAATATAGATGATACATCTTCGAGGTCGCGAAGTTTAATCGCCAGCTCGCACATAGTCCGAGCCGTTGGCGGATCGAGTCCGGCGGTGGGCTCGTCAAAAAGAACAATGCCGGGATTGCCGACCAGCGCTCTGGCAATGCCGACTCGGCGACGCATTCCGCCCGAAAGTTCGCTCGGCATTTTATCGATCGCGTCTTCAAGTCCGACAAAATTCAGCATCCGGCGAACCTCATGTTCGACCTCGTCCTCATCCAGATTTTCTTCGTGCAGCCGGTAGGCAACATTATCATAAACCGACAGCGAATCGAACAAAGCTCCTTCCTGAAAGACCATGCCGATATTCTCGCGGATCCGCATCAGTTCCACATCATCAAAACCCGTTATGTCTTCTCCCTCGACAAGCACTTGTCCTGTATCGGGTTTTAACAGGCCTAGGATCAAGTTGATAATTGTTGACTTCCCGGTACCCGATCCGCCAAGAACGATCTTTGTCTCGCCTCGTCTCACCGAAAAACTTACCTTGTCGAGAATGACTTGATCGTCAAACGCCAATTCAACATCACGAAATTCAATGGCGGGAATCGGCTGCTCGACATAACGGCCATAAGTTTCATATAGCACGAGTTCCGTTTGTTCAGAGTTGTCTTTCGGAAAAAATGACATAGAAAACGGCGAAGTTCCCAAATTCTAAAACAGTGTGCTGCCAATGACCGATTGAAGTATCTTCGAAAGAAAAAAGTCGGCGATGATAACCATAATCGACGAAAGAACAACGGCCTGAGTGGTTGATACGCCAACGCCAACCGTTCCACCCTTTGTAGTTAGGCCTTTATAGCAGGATATAAGGCCGATGATCACACCAAAAATTACCGGCTTTGCCATGCCTGCAATGAGATCGCTGATCTGTGTTCCGGTGCGCACGGAAGAGATATATATATTAAGATCGAGCCCGTGCAATTGTTTGGCAACTACCCCGCCGCCGATCAATCCGAACATATCACCTGCAATAGTAAGAAGTGGCAAAGTTACAAGCAATGCAATAATTCGCGGAGTTACAAGTTTGCGGACAGGTGATGTTCCAAGTGCCCGCATTGCATCGATCTGCTGCGAAACAACCATCGAGCCGAGCTCCGCCGAGATCGCTGAGCCGACGCGTCCTGCTACCATTAATGCTGTCAGAACCGGACCGAGCTCACGGATAAGGCCCGTTGCGACGCCTTGTCCGGCGTTGCTCTGTGCTCCGTAATATTCCAATGTAGGATACGACTGCAAGATGATGACACCGCCGGTAAAAAAGCCTGTCAGAATGACAATAGCCAGCGAGCCGATACCGATCAGATCCATTTGACGGACGATCTCGTCAAAATATCTTGGGCTTTTACGAAGTCCCTTGATGGAACGCCACAATAGATTTGTGATCTCCTGGAGTTCGAAAAGAAATTTTGTGACTGGGTTCATTAAGGGATGAGCCAAATATGTTTGGTTCAGGATATAACGAACCCTTGTAAAACATCAAACAAAAAAACAGCCGGCCCCATCACGAACCGGCTGCAAACGCAGGCAATAAAAGCAATCAAACTAAATTTTATTGATTTTGCTGTTGCTGATCGGTTGATGTTGAAGGCTGGGCTGATGGTTCAGATATCTGCGGCCTGTTAGAATCGCTTTTATTCCGTTGTCGGTTGAATTGCCGATCTCCATTGCCCCGACGACGAGTTTCCAAAACTTTCCGCAACTTTTCAAATTGCTGACGCAGCTCGCGAAAGCGTACCAACTGTTCCTGTGTTAGCAGGCGGCGAACCGCAAATTCGTTCATAAACCGCAGCTTTTCAACCTCGGCCTGTGCAAGCTGGCGGTCGCTTAACCGTGCCTGAATATCGCCTTCGCTGACCTGATCGGAGTAGATCGCTTCATTCAAAACTCGGGTGGCTTCGCGGAGACGTTTTTGAGCGTCTTCCATCAGCGGTTTTTTCTCCTGATGTATCTTGCGAATTTGCTGGAGCTGTTCCTCGGTAAGCCCAAGCCGATGAAGAAAATCAGCGTGCCGGTCTTGAAACTGCTTCATCGCCGGACGCTGTGCCTCAGGCGGCGGAGCGTCGGTAGGTTTTGCATCTTGTGCAATGACCGCTGAAGACAATATAAATGCAAAGGCCAGCAGGAAAATTGTTTTAAAGTAATTCTGTGCTTTCATAATTATAAACTTATAAACTGTCTTAACCGTCAATATCGGCAAAAAGATCTGCTAGCCGAAGCGAATTATCATCTTCAGCCTCATAATTGCTCAAGATCGGAACCGTCGATGGTACCTGAGTCGAAGCTGGCTTTTTGAGATTTGTCGCCATTGTTTGCTTTAAACTCGGAGTCTGACGACGGGCAACGGCCTTAACCGGTTGAATATCTTTACTCGTTGTCTTAGGCGTCGTGACAGCAACTTCAGGCTGCTTTACCTCGTGTTGTTTTACAGGATCGACATTCTTGATCGGGGCTGTATTAGGAGCCTCGATCTGCTGGACATTCATATTAGTCGCGATCGGCTGGTCGGTTGTGCCGACATCTCTCAACATCACAAAACCCATGCCTAAAAACAATATCAATCCAGCCGCAGCGGCAAGCGGCAAAGGCGACAACCATCCGCGAAGCCCTGCCAAAAAGCCAACCGATGAACTTTCTTCGACAACTCTTCTATTCGACTCGTATGGAATAACGATATCCGGAGTTGGGAGATGTCCGAATTCTTCTTTCTGCCATTCAAAGACCGAAAAGCGTGCTTCCGAGATCGCAGCGAAATCATCCGTGCAAACTGAGCAGCCGGAAAGATGATTTTCGAATTTCATGCGCTCAGAGCCAACCATCTCGTCATAAATATATGTGACGATCTCGTCCTCAAATGGGCAGTTTGTTTTGCCGTTATTCTTCATTGCTTCTACAGATCAAACGACCTCGACGGGCGTTCGCTCTAACCTCATTTTCAACTGTTTCAGTGCCGTGTAAAGCCTGCTCTTGACCGTGCTGAGAGGCAGTTCGAGTGTTTCCGAAATTTCCTGAAATGTCATCTCCTCAAATTCCTTCATCACGATCACCTGTCTCAATTCCGTCGGCAAACCGCCAACCGCCTGTCTCACGAGCGTCAACCGCTCACTCTTTTCGATGACCTTCGCCGGCGAATAATTAGGCGATGCGACGAATGTCCTATCTTCGGCTGCTTCATCCTCGTCGAGGATATCTTCCGCCCGCGATTTCTGACGACGTTTTATTGTCAAACACTGGTTCACCGCTATCCGGTGCAGCCACGACGAAACCTTTGCCTCGCCGCGAAAATTCTTTATGTTGCGGTACGCCGCGATGAAGGCTTCCTGACAAGCGTCGCCTGCGTCGTCCTCGCGCCCAAGCATACCGAAGCAGAGAGCGAAGATCTTTCGTTCCCACCTTCTAACGATTTCGTCGAAGGCCTCCCTGTCGTCAGAAACTGCCAACTCGACAAGTTGTTCATCGGTTCTGCTTTGCAACATCGACTCGTGTCAACACACTATCTTTTCACGAGAATCATACCTCAAAAATCGTGGAACAACGTCGAATCGTTCCGCTCAACAATATTATGACGCAGAAACCTCCCAAAAAGTCTGAAATCTGTTTAATTTGACTGGCGTTGATGGAGTTGTAAGATTTAGCCACGAATTACACGAATGGCACGAATAGGAAATTGCTTTCATTCGTGCCATTAGTGTAATTCGTGGCTAAAAAGGTCATTACGGCGTTGGTTTTTTCTTAGGTTTATCGTACTCGGTCTTTTTCTTGAGGCCTAGGCCTTGGACTTCGTTGGAGCTTGGGCCGTACTGGGCTTTTACCTGATCTTTGG
>JANMDA010000117.1:0-6596 GCA_031376085.1 Chloracidobacterium sp. | reverse complement strand
CTCTCTCGTGAAATCAAACTCATATGTCAGCCGAAGCCGGTCATTTCGTTTTCATTACGCCTTCGGCTTATAATTCAATTTCAAAAAACTCTGTGTCTCTGTGCCTCTGTGGTTCAAGAGTATTTATGGCTAAAAAAGGTTCAATTCTGATCTGCGATGACGAAGAGATCATGCGCGAGGTGCTCGAAACGATACTTTCGAGTGCTGGATATCGGGTCGATCTCTCAAAAACGGGCGAAGAAGCGCTCGAGATTTACTCGCAGAAATCGTTTGACGTCGTCCTCATGGATGTCTCGATGCCGGGCATCGGCGGGCTGACGGCGCTCGAAGAATTGATAAAGATAGATCCTGAAGCAGTCGTTTTGATGGTGACTGCTTACGCAACCTTTGACACTGCTATCTCGGCCTGGGAAAAAGGTGCGACGGGCGTTATCCGCAAGCCGTTCAAAAATGAGCAGATCCTCGTACTCGTCGCCAAGGGCATAAAGAAAAAGCACAAAGAAGAGGAACGTCAAAATCTGCGCCAGGCGATGGTGCGTTCCGTCAAACGCGAAGGCTTCATAGGCCGCAGCGAAGTGATGGAAAACGTTTTCCGCCTTGTCGAAAGGGTCGCTCCGGCACGTTCGACGGTTTTGATCACGGGCGAGAGCGGCACCGGAAAGGAACTTGTCGCCAAAGCGATCCACGAGGCAAGCCCGCGTTCGGGTGACCCGTTTGTCGTTGTAAATTGCTCCAACATTCCGTCCGAGCTTTTGGAATCGGAGCTTTTCGGACACACAAAAGGCGCTTTTACTGGAGCGGTCGCGGCGAAAAAAGGTTTGTTCGAGGTTGCCGATACGGGTTCGATCTTTCTTGATGAGATCGGCGATTTGCGGCCGGAGATACAAGTTCGGCTGCTGCGTGTCATCCAGGAACGCGAGTTTACACCGATAGGCGAAACGACGCCATCAAAAGTCGATGTCCGCATCATCGCCGCGACCAACGTCGATCTCAAGGAAGCCGTAAAGAACGGCCAATTTCGCGAAGACCTTTATTACCGTCTTTCGGTCGTTCCGATGGAGCTTCCGCCGCTCCGAGACCGAAAGGAAGACATACTGCCGCTTGCCCAGCACTTCATTCGCAAATACTCGGAGGAAAACCGCCGCGATATTTCTGAACAGCTTTCACCCGAAGTGCTCTCCTTGCTCGAAAGCTACAATTATCCTGGCAATGTCCGCGAGCTCGAAAATATTATCGAACGCGCAATTGTCATCGCTCCGGGAAACGAGGTAACAGTAGAGTGCCTTCGAGCCGAAGTTCGCGATCCTGCGATTGCAATGGAAATGATGGCGTCTGCGGACGGCACTTCGCACGACATCGACATTGCCCACGGCGTCAACTTTTATGATGAAGTAAAAAAATTTGAGATCGACCTGATCCGCCGCTCACTCGACCAAACCGCCGGCCATCAATCGCGCGCCGCACGTTTATTAGGCCTCAACGCCACGACTCTCAATTCCAAGATCAAAAACTACAACATTCACCCGCGAAGTTAAAACTTTACGAAACCACAGATAACCACAGATGGACACAGATAATTGGTCTGTGTTTATCCGCTTTCATCTGTGGTTACATCTTGTACGTTAAACTCCTGCGGGCAAAAAGATTCATTCAATCGGCTCAGCGATAAAGTCGGCATCGGCGATATTTTCGTTGAGGCTGATGACGCGGCTTGGCGTCGAGAATGTGTAACGCTTCGAATTGACCGTAACGATATACATCTCGCCTGTCGAGAGGCTATCAAATGTGAAATAGCCGAATGATCCGGTCGCCGCAACTTTCGATGCCGCGAGCGAATTGCTAGTAACTGTAACTTTTGCGTTTCGAATACCTTGTCCATCGGCAGTAGTCACGCGGCCCGAAATTGTGCCTTGCCCGGACGTGGTCATTATGAAATCTATTCCCCATCCGCCTATATTGCCGACGACAGTCGCAGGAGTAAACGAAGAAGTAGACTGCTCTCGCACATACAATTTCCATGTTCCGTTTGCGTTTGATCCGGCGAAGGTGCCGGCGGTGTTTCCGCCCATCATCTGAGCTCCTGTGCCGCCGATCGTGCTGCCCGGCAGATTATACGGACCCACAGGGGCCGGAGCCGGGAAGTCTGCAACCGCTCCGTATGAGGTCGGTTCAAAATCACCGGTCGTCAGTGGCCCATTGAACGGCACGATCTGTCCGACCGTGTCTGAAAAAGTCAGTGTTGCCGGACCGGTAGGTGACAGCCCGCCGGCATCAGCTATCAGAACAAACTTCTGTCCGCCGGGGCCGACCAGCAGAAAATCAACATTACCCGGCGCGGCTGCCGAATAATCATAGATGGTCACACGCATCGCGCCGACGGGGTATGGGAGGCCGTTAACGGTAATAATTGACGGGTAAAGATCGGCCGCTCCGCCGCTATTGATAGCGATATTCGATAGATTTTCATACTGGGTCGCAGTATCGTTGATCGTCAAAACTGCATTTGCCAAATTCCCTGCATTTGCACCTGTCAACAAAAGATTGACCGTTTCATCGAGCTCTCCGACACGCCAGTCGCCGCATAGCGTGACATTAACAGTTTTTAACACCTCGTTCGGGTTAAATGTTACCTGCTGACCCGCCACGACTAAATAATCTTCGCTACTCCAAAAGCTGCTGCAAGCATCGCCACCGAATGCGGTGCCGTTCGACGTAAAGAAACTCACCGTCGCCGTCCCTGAAAGATCGCCCGTCCGGTTCAAAGTGACCACCGCCAACTGCGATTCGTCCTCAAAATAGGATTTGGAACTGAATTGAATAACAGAAGCTGGAGTCGGAGTGATCGTTGGTGTATTCGTTGTCGTTGCCGATGTTGTTGGCGTGTTTGTCGGTGTCCGTGTAGGCGTTGTGGACTTCGTGTTTGATGCGGTTGGCGTAGCATCAAAAATGACAGTTGTTTGAACTGTTTGTGCAGTATTGTTGGTTTCGTCACTTTCTTGCCAATTGTTTTCCGGATCGACTACGACATTGGTACCCAAGCTTGTCAGCGTGCCTGCGGAAAGCGGCCGGATAATCACCGTCAGTGTAGCTGTCCCCGACATTCCTGGTTGCGAAGCAACGCATCCGCCGTCAAAGGTTATGCCTCCTACGTCTGGCATTGAACTGTATCCATTTGACCCCGTAGCCGAGGCAAAGACGAAAGGAACGCCGCTCGGATAGCCGAATCGAACCCTCGGACAGGCAATGTCGCCGTGGAAAGATGGACTCGGATTGATAACTACGACCAAAGTATATGTTAAATCCTGATCGACTTGTACAGGATCAGGCGAAACAGACTGGAAGATCATAAGATCATAAGGAGTAGGCGACCCCGAAGGAGTAGGGGTTGTTGCTGATGTGTTTGTCGGAGCTGCTGTCGGCGTTCGAGTTACAGTTGGTGTGAAGGTCGGCGTGGTTGTCGGTGTCCGTGTAAACGTTGCGGTAGCGGTTGCTGTCGGAGTGAATTTATTTAAAACATGAGTTTGGACTGTTTGAGCAGTGTTGTTGGTTTCGTCCGATTCGTTCCAGTTGTTTTCGGGATCGACGATGACGTTGCTGCCGAGGCTTGTTAAAATACCTTGCGTGAACGAGCCTGTTATTGTTACACGGATATGCAAGGTTGCGGTCCCCGTTGCTCCGTTCTGGGACGAAACGCATCCGCCTGTAAAACTTACGCCGCTGCTATCAGCCGTTGCAACATATCCATTAGTTCCGTCGGCACCACTGTAAGTAAATGTAACTCCCGACGGAAAACCAAACCTCACATTCGGACAAGCTCCGCCGCCAAGCGCCATCGGAACATTGCTCACAAGCAACGTGTAAGTCACCGTCATCCCCGGAATGACAAAATTAGGTGCAGCCGACTGGCTGATTTGCAGATCATATTCAGGAATCGGACTCGGCACCGGAGTTGCTGTGTGCGTCGCCGTCGGTGTTGCTGTATTCGTCGGTGTTCGGCTCGGGGTTGCTGTTGGAGTATCTGTATTCGCTAATGTGGGCGTATTCGTCGGCGTGGACGTGGAACAGGTATTTGCCCAGTATCTCGCGACTGCAAAATGTCCTGGCGACCCGCCATTGAAGCTGTAACCGGCCGCGACTAGTTTGCCATCCGGCTGAATCGCAAGCGACTGAGCACCGCTCGCGCGGTCAAGGGTTGTTATCACTTTTCCACTGCCATTAAATGACGTATCAAGTGAACCGTTGGTGTTGTATCGCGCGATTGAAAAGCCATAATATTGGCTGTCCGTAATGTAATAATTGCTCTTGCCGGCCGCCACGATCCTGCCGTCCGTTTGGATAGCGACAGAGTTGGCAATATCTAGGATCGGGCCAACAGGCGTGACAACTTTTCCGGTAATATTGAATGAGGTATCAAGTGAGCCGTCGCTATTGTATCGAACGATCCCAAAATCGTAATAACTCGGCGCACCACTCCATGTCTCACCAGCCGCCACAATTCGGCCATCAGGCTGGATCGCGATTGAGTGTGCAATATCACCGCTATTGCCAATTCCCGTGGTAACTATTCCCATAACTCCAAAAGATGTGTCAAGTGAACCGTCGGTGTTATATCTAACAATTGCAAAATCTGGATTCGAGCCGTTATAACTCTTACCGGCCCCTAAAATTTTGCCGTCCGGCTGAATTGCCAATGCGAGTAATTCGTCGTCAACGCCGATCGAAGTCGTCACTATTCCCGTCCCGCCAAAACCAGTATCGAGCGTGCCGTCTACGTTGTATCTAGCGAGCGTGAAATCGTAATCCAGGCCGTTTGCACTCATCCCCGCAGCCACGATCTTTCCATCGGACTGAATAGCAACGGCATAAGCGCTGTTTGGGCCCGTGCCTATCGGAGTAATCACCTTGCCGTCTCCGCTAAAAGAATTGTCTAATGTCCCGTCGGCGTTATATCGGGCGAGAGCAAAGTCCTGCGAGACCACTACAGCGTCACCGGCCGCGACTATTTTACCGTCCGCTTGAATGGCCACCGCATAAGCCGTATCTGTATTGCCAGTGAAATTCGTCCAGACCGTTCCGGTACCGTTGAACGAAGTGTCGAGCGTGCCGTCAGCATTGTATCTAACAAGAGAAAAAGCGTAATCGGAACTAAAAGATGTGCTTCCGGCGCTCACTATCTTGCCATCAGGCTGAATGGCCACCGATCGCCCATCACTGCTTTGGCCACTAACAAGCGTAGTCACAGTTCCATAATTATTAAATGTTGAGTCAAGATTTCCGGGAACGCATGGCGACGGAACTGATGTGGCCGTGGGCGTGAACGTTGGCGTAAACGGTGTTGTCGTAGCCGTCGCTGTCATTGTCGCCGTTGGAGTGTTTGTCAGAGTGTTTTTCTTAGAAGTTGTAGGTGTCGGCAAAGCTATGACATACCCAACGAGCGCAAGTCCAATGGCCAAAGCAATAGTCTTGTGACGGAAAACAGTGGATTGGGATATGTGTTGGAGCCGCGACATCAAATCTCCCGGAAGAAGGCGCTTTTTTTGTTACCGCTTTGCCAAGAATTATATGCTCATTGGCTTATTTGTCATTGGAAAACAGTGGTCTGGCGTCAGTGTTCGGTGGTCAGATTGCGGAACGCGCCAGAATGCTGACGGATGAAAGCGACCGAATACCAAAAACCCACTGCATGGAAAGGCAAGAATAATGAACTCAAATTACGGATCAGGGATTCGCTATCATATCCACGTTTAAGAGTTGGTCAGTAATGCTCACCGTTAATGGCTCGAATGTCCAAACTCGCGAATGTGCGCTGATGGTATATGTTTGCCCAAACTGCAAGCCGACGAACCGGTAATAACCGAAACTGTTTGAAAGAGCAGTTCGCACTTGTCCGGTTGTGTCGGTTAGCGTGACTTGAGCATTTGGAATGCCTTGTCCCATTGAATTTAGCAAGCGTCCATTGATCTCGGCCTGATCCAATTCGGTTGCGGAAAGCTCGACTTGTCCGTCGGTCGCCATCGTTCCGGGATCGCCCTCGTTGAACAGTATCCTTTCCCAAGTCAAAGGCGACACCGAACCGGGAGTTCCAACGGCCTTAAATTTAAGGTTGATAAGTATGCCGTCCTTAGTTATCGGCATCGGGCCGTATGCCGCAACTCTCAAAAGCCCGGCTTCTTGTTTGTTGGAGACCGCGAAAAGAGCGCGGCTGACTGTTCCGATTAGTTCGACCGGATTTTCATAAGGAAGTATCACCGCGGGATCGTATCTAAGATCGAACTCGTACGAAATTATTCCTTTATAAGCGATGCCATCGACGACAATTGGTATATGAACCTCATTATCTGTTGAAGTAACAAGATGCGGTGCGTTAACGGCGGTGCTTTTCTCCGAACCGTCGGTTGGGCGCGGGATAATGCTTGACCAATTGCCTGAGACCTCTCCCATAAGCAAAGCCGAGTAGTCCTGACCCGGAATATTTGTAGTGACTGACGGGTAGTTTCTGTTTACAGGGTTGAATATCCAGTTTCCTGTTGTCCCAAAAGGCGAAGACCCGACAACAAATTTTGCAACTTGTCCCGAATCGAATGATGAGACCGTGC
>JANMDA010000079.1:0-7997 GCA_031376085.1 Chloracidobacterium sp. | reverse complement strand
AGGTGAAAACTCTCAGCAAGGCGATGGTCGATCATATGATCGAAGAAGACGGCGCAAAATTTGCGAATCGCAACGCCGACGGAACGGTGACCGAAGTCTCGTTCGAAGCGACGGGAATTGAATTGACTAAAGGGAAGTAAGAAAAAATTATAAACCGCGAAAAACGCGAAACACACTAAATCTTTTGTGTGTTTCGCGTTTTTCGCGGTTAAATTATGCCTGACAGCTTAGAACGTTAGCCTGACCGACAACTGAACCTGTCTCGGATCGCCGATTCCCTGACGTAGGAAGCCGTCGAAATTGAATAGGTTAGGAGCCGATATTGACGACTGGTTTCCAGCCGTCGAGAGTGAGTTGATGTAGTTTTTGTTGTTAAATGTATTGAACATTTCGATCTGCGGAATCAGTTGCACCCTTTCGCCGAGGCGGAAAGGACGGGAAAGCCGCCAGTCAAATGAGAAATACTCGTTGTCCTTGCGGAGCGAGTTACGGTTAGTGGCAGTGCGCGTCGCGGGCGTCGCCGGCTGAGCCGAGCGTGCCTGAATACGAGGCGTGAACTGGAATTTGCCCGGAAGTTCTGCAAATGCAAACAGATTGAACTTATTCGTTATGTCACGATCCGACAGGGCATAATCAATGCCCGGATTTAACACATCAAACGAACGGTCGGTGAACGGATCGCGTTCGTTTGAATCGTCATCCTTGTCGCGCGACCAGACATAGTTCGCTTCCATTTGAAAATGCCTGCTGAAACGCTTTCTTATGCCGCTCGTAAAGCCCGCATATTGCGATCTTCCGACCGATGTATGCACAACTACTTCGCCTAAAAACGGAGCGAAATATCCCGTTCTGCCATAGTTAAGAAATCGTGTCAGATTGCGTCCGCGCGAATAGGAGAAATCGAAATACAATGCCCAGTCAGGTGCAATTTCCTGCTCGAATGCTGAATTGAAAGTATAGATCCGCGGATTTTTGTAATCGCGGTCAAATACATGAACGCCGGAAAAGCACGGGAACGGATTTGTAACCGCACCGGCCGTACACGAGCTTGCCCCCGGCGTGACCAGGCCCGGCCATGTCGGGCGAACCGTTGGGTTGGCAAATTGTCCGCCGGCGATCGTTTGCTGCTGAACGCCGTTCGTTGTAATTGCGCTGACCTGCGTGAGCATGTTTTGGTGTGCTGCAAAGATTCCAAAGCTCGCTCGAAGAACGCTCTTTTGATTCTTTGCAATGTCCCATGCAAACCCAACTCTCGGCTGCCACATGTTCGTATCGTTTGGTATCGTGCCGTTTGACGGAAAACGCGGATCACTCAGGAATAGACCATAGGCAGTCTGCGCCGGAGCCACTGTCGGATCAGGAAATATCTGTGCTTCCCAACGTAACCCGTAATTTAGCGTAAAGCCGGGAACCACTTCCCATCTGTCCTGAGCAAAGAATGCGTAATCTTCATTCTTTATCGACGACGCTCCAGCGGCATCAGTGGCAGGACCGGTTGGGCCGGCACCTTGCAGGAACAATAACAGAGGCGTTGACGACGTTTCCGCACCCGGACATGCTTGGTTGAACGGTGCGCTGACCGTTATCCACGAACCGCCCGAGCAGCGGAAAGCATTTGGGCCGAAACCGCCAGCCGCTCCATTTGACGCGTATCGTAGAAATCCGGTTACGCTGTCAAAAATATAACGGCCGAGGAAGAACCCACGAAACACCTGACTGTTCAGGCTGTGCATCCATTCGCCGCCGAATTTAATATTGTGTCGGCCGGAAATGACCGAGAAGCTGTCGCGTATCTGCGTCCGCCAGAATGTTTCGTCCACATTCGGCTGGAGAAAGAACGGATTGCCAAAACGGAACGTCGGCGAATTTGGGCCGCCAAAGCTCATAGCCGTGTCCGCCGGAACATTCGACGACGTTGCAGAACGCGGACGCTCTTCACGCGAATAGGTGAAGTGAGCCTCGTTGACCTTTGTCGACGAAAATGCCGTGAATAGATTCGCATTAAAGACGTTGATCTTCGATGGGCCCTCGTTGCCGTTTGCCGAGGTGCCGTAGGTTGGAACGTCAAAAGTTTGATTCGTGTTCTTCGAATGATCGAAGTTGTAAGAGAGGCTTAGTTTATTGCTCGAATTAAGTTCCGCATCGATCTTTGATAGGAAAGCATAGTTTCTGATCTTTCGGTCGATCGGCTGGCCTTCATCCTGGCCGCGTGATGACTGTATGAAGGTCAACAGTGCACGACGCTGACAATCGGGGCTGCCGTTTATCAGAGCCTCATTTGCCTGAACCGTCGGTGCCTGCAGTGAACAAGGCGTGCCGATCGGCACACTCAGGTTTGGACGCGTAAGCTGCTCTCTGATGCCTTCGAATGCAAAGAAATAAAAAACCTTGTCCCGCTTGATCGGGCCGCCGACCGATGCTCCGAACTGCTCGCGACGAAAGTTAGTAAGTTCTTTTCCGTCGGATGTGTTCGAGGTAAGTGCTTTGAGGCGCTGATAGTGAAACAAGCTGCCGTGGACATCGTTTCCACCAGATTTTGATATTGCATTGATTATGCCTCCGGCTGTGCGCCCATACTCGGCGTTAGCACCTGTGGCGATGACCTGAAATTCCTTTATCGCGTCGAGCGGAATGTCGATAGCAGCACGCTGTCCGCCGGCCTGCTCGCCAAAGAAGCCGTTGTTGTAATCGCCGCCATCGAGGCTGACGTTATTAAAGATGCCGCGCTGGCCGGAAAAATTGATCTCATCGCCGTCAGGCCCCTGAGTAATAGCGACTCCGGGCGTGAGCGTCACGAGGTCCTCGAACTTTCGTCCGAGGATCGGAGTGTTGGTGATCGCGGTCTCATTTATCGTCGAACTCGACTCGGATTTAACCGTGTCAATGGTAGGTGCGGACGTGACGGTGACCTCACCGCTTACACCCGAAACTTTTAACGCAAGGTCCAGCGAGATCACCCGGCCTACAGTGAGGTCGAGATTTTCCTGGATCAACTTTGCAAAGCCCTGTTTTGTAACTGATACAACATAACGACCCGACGGCATCGACAGAAAGGTGAAACGCCCGTCGGACTCAGTCGTAAACGATTTGGAAAAATTGGTTGCCGTATTTCTTGCTTCGACTGTTGCACCGGCGACCACCGAGCCCTGCTCGTCCGACACGGTTCCCTGGATAGCCGAAGTGATGTCCTGAGCAAAGGAGCACACCGACAACATCGACAAAAGAACGAGACAAAAACTTATTCGTAACCACTTATCAAATTTGATAGACATCATTTTTCTCCTCAGATGGTTAAACACCCGGACAAAAAATATAGCTTCGCCCGGAACGTAAAGTTAGTATTGAAGATCTGGAAAAATAGAACGCGAACTTTTCATTGCCAACATCGAGCCTTTTTCTAAAATCGTGTCACGCAAATGAAGACACGCGAATTATAATCCGTACTTTCACGTTTTACAACCATAATGATGACAAATTTGAAAATTCTTAGGGATTGGCGGAAACGCTTTGATAAAAGATGCCTGTGGTAAAATCTTTTACAGTCATGAAGCCCTTTAAGATCAGAAATATCGACATCGATCCGCCGCTCATTCTCTCGCCGATGGCTGGCGTGACGGACTACACTTTTCGCCGGCTTATCAAGCGTCGGGGGGGTGTCGGCCTCGTCGTTTCCTAATTCATCTCGGTCGAAGGCCTGACGCGGCACAATCCGAAATCCAAACGCCAGATGCGCTTTGACGAGGAAGAGCGGCCGTATGCCGTGCAGATCTTTGGCGGAAAGGCCGATCGAATGGCGATGGGCGCGGAGATGGCACAGGAAGTCGGCGCCGACATTCTTGATGTCAACTGCGGCTGCCCGGCGCCAAAGGTCGTTAAGAACGGCGGTGGTTCGGGATTGCTTCGCGATCTGCCGCTGCTTGAGACGATCCTGAAAGAGATCAAGAAAACGATCACGATCCCGCTGACCCTCAAGCTCCGCACCGGCTTTTCCGAATCGACTATCAACGTGGTCGATGTCGCTAAAATGGCCGAGCAGTGCGGTGTCGAGCATATTCAGGTGCATGGCCGCACGCGCGAACAGGGTTATAAAGGCCTTGCGAACTGGGACTTGATAAAACAAGTCAAAGAGGCCGTGAGCATTCCGGTTTCGGGCAACGGCGACATCACGACGATCGAATACGGCATCAAACGGTGGGCCGAAACCGGCACTGACGGCATTCTCATTGGCCGTGGAGCGATGCAAAATCCGTGGATATTTCGCCAATTCAACGACGTAATTAACGGCCGCGAGCCTTACCAGCCTGATCTTCAAGAGAAAAAGGACGTGCTGCTCGAATTCTTCTCGATGTGCCGCGAAGAGATGCCCGAGATCGTCGCTCTCGGCAAAATGAAGCAGCTCGCGGGCCAGTTTACCAAGGGCCTCGTCGGTGGGGCCCAATTCCGGCAGACGCTGTATCACTCGCACTCTGCCGAAGAAATTCTCGACAATATTTCTACCTATTTCGAGACATTGACGCGGCGCGAGACCTTTGGCGACGGCGTTGTCGAGGCCGAGAGTGACAAGGACCTGGAATTTGACTCGTGTGAGGCTGCCGTGGCGACGGTTTAGGATTATATATGAGTTTTCAAAGATTAATATTCGCAATTTTCATACTCCTCATTGCTGCAACGGCGTCATTTTCGCAGGCTCCGGGTGAAGCCGGGCCGATACGTTCGTCGCCGGCGTATTCAGAGGTTTTGCTGCGCAAGACGCAGCTGCAGGCCGATCTCGAAGCCTTTCTTGCCGATTACACCGAGGCTAACCCAAAGATCCTCGATCTCCGAGCCGAACTCGCGGCGATCAATAAGTCTATCGAGAAGATATTCGCCGTAAAGCCCGCAGAAACGGGCAAATTGACGCTCGCGCTGGGCAAATTGCTCATCGAGCAGGCGACGCTCCAGACCGATCTCGCGCGGCTTCAGCGGACCTACAATCAGGAACATATAGAAGTGAAACGCGCCAAGCGAAAGGTCGAGATCTTTGAATCTGCGATAAACGAGATACTCAAGTAGTGAAAATTGAAGTGTTCCGTTCCACCTCACATGGAACAAATGGAACACGGTGGAACGCTTAAAAACGCTTAATCAGGGACGCGCATTTAAGACTCAGGGACGCGCCTCTGACATAGTTCTCTCCAGTCTTCTGACTTAGGGACGCTGATAGTCATTTTTCACTTGACAAAGGTTGGAAATCGCATATAATCGCAGGATTAAGTCTGAAACAAATATAAAAGTTTAGTTACAATTCGCCGCGTGCCTTTTGCACCGGTGAACTGAGCGCGTTTTAGCAACCCTCTAAGAAAAAATTTAAAGGATTTTTGTAAACCGTATGTCCAAAGACCATTTGCCGGAGAAAATTATGTCAACACCATCACCGTCGTCACGTTCAACGTTCGTCCGCTCAATAAGCATTACCCTCCTCATCGGACTAGTTTTAGCACTTGCCATCAACGCCTCGGCAGGCACCGGCTTCGGCTTTGTTGATTCTGTCGCATCGTTCTTTGGCTTTACGCCAAGTCAGGCTATCAGCGCTTCCGTGGAACCGGCGGCAGCGCCTGTTACGACGGTGGATAAATCGAGTTCGGATAAAGACGATAAGGATAAGGCAGCCAAAAGCAAAGTCCAACCAGAAACGGCGTCAGTTGACGGCATGTTTGGCCCCAAAGCGGTTATTTCCGACGAAATGAAGGAGTCCATGTTTCTGCCGGATGCACCGGATGCGATGAATACCTATTCTGCGTCGCGGACGACGGGAATAACTTTCAGCAGTATCTCGGGTACGGGAACGAGTGTCACAACTTGGCGAAATGGTGCAAGTCTTGATGACAACATGAGCAACAACCAACCAGTTGGTTTCAATTTCATATATAACGGTGGAGCCTACAATCTGTTTCGTGTCTCAACCAATGGTTTTGTGACGTTCAACTCGACTTCGGCTTCTCTTGGCGGCACGACAGCTCCTTATAATCACGACAATGCGAATTTCTCAAGCAGCGCGACTTGTACATGTCTTGCTCTTGCACCGATGTACGATGACTTGGTTGTTCCGGCTGCGGGAACCCTAGCCGGTAATGTTAAGTACCAGACCACCGGTTCGTCGCCAAGCCGTGTCCTTACAATCGAGTGGATCGGCATGGAATTATTTTCGAACGCCGGGCCGGACATGAATTTCCAGGTAAAGCTGTATGAAGCAGACGGCCATATCGAATATGTTTATGGCACGATGAGTTCTGGAGCGACAGGTTCATATTCTTACTCGTCTGGAATCAACGCGTCGACCATGTCGGCAAGTCCGACATTAGCTGAACTATTAACACAGCAAACAGCAAACACAGGAACATTCTCTAATGTTCCACAGACCGCGTTAGGCGGAGCAAATCCTGGAGCGGCTGTTCCTGCGACAAATACGCAGATCACCCTAACACCGGCCGTTGTAACACCGGCAGCTGCGACAGGCCTTGCATTTCCGAGTGTCGGCGCCTCATATGTGTCGATGACTTGGACCGATAATGCTACCAACGAATTAAATTATAATATTTTGCTTTCAACCGACGCCGGTGCGACTTTCTCGGCGTTTGGGGCTGTTCTTCCAGCGAATACGACCGGAATTACGATAACGGGCTTGGCTGCGGGTACGCCGTATGTATTCAGGATCTTAGCCTGCACCGAAGGTACATGTAGTACACCACTCGATGGAAGTGTAACTACCGCTGCCGCTATATCAGGAACAAAGACAATTGGAAGTGGCGGGGATTATCCGTCGTTCGCTCTTGCGATCAGCGACGTCAATGCGGGTCTCGCCGGCGCGGTCACATTTAATGTCGCGGCCGGAACGACATTCGCGGAAAATGGCACTTGTATTACGGGCGGCACTGTGACTAATACTGTTCTTTTCCAGAAGAGCGGAGCCGGGGCAAATCCTGTTATTCAACCTCCGGGAAGTGCTAGCACACAGGATTCGGGTATTTGTATCCTTGGTGGCGACTACATTACGTTTGACGGAATCGACGTAAACGGTAACGCTGGTGGACTTGTTGAATACGGAGCACTCGTTTTCAATTCTTCGGCAACCAATGGTGCCCAAAATAATACAATTAGGAACTCGAAGATCACGCTGAACAGAACTAATACAGGTTCGATCGGCATCAATCAAACTCTTTCCATTGCAGCAACATCTGCCGCAGGTGCGAATTCTACGAACAAGTATTACAACATCACAGTTGAGAATGCTTCCAGAGGCATCTTGCTGAACGGAACCGCAACGGCATTTCCTGACACCAGCAACGAGATCGGCGTCACGGGCGGCGGCTCAACGGTTATCGGTGCTGCCACTGCTAATGACATTGGCGCTGGTACGGCCTCTACTTATGGTATTACAGCCGCACTTCAGTTTGGTGTAAAGATATTCAACGTAGAAGTGCGAAACGTAACTGGAACCAGCACGGGAACGGTTGAAGGAATTGTGCTCAGCAATACTGGTTCGACCACGACCAGCGTCGGAACAAATCAAATCTTTAATAATAAGATTCACGACTTGAGCAACCTTACTAGCGCTAGCGCTGGCGTTGTAAGAGGCATACGAGAGAATCTGACCAATAACGCGGCTAGCATTTCGCAGATATATAACAATTTTATCTGGAATCTGGACTCGGCGAGTACCGTAACAACGTCAAGGCGCATTATCGGTATCAACATACAGGATGGCGGCACCGGTACGGCTTCAACGCACAATGTTGATTTCAACAGCGTGCGGCTTGCACCAACCGGAGTTGCATGTTCGAATGCCGTTTTCGAAATTGGCGTTTCGACCAACATAATGAAGGTTCGAAACAATATCTTTGCCAATTTCACCGGAGCACAGGTCACCGCAAAGCACTACGATTGGGTTACGACGTCAGCGACATCTATAGGTGCCGCAACTTCGCTATCGGATCGTAACGATTTGTATATTTCCAATA
>JANMDA010000069.1:0-4796 GCA_031376085.1 Chloracidobacterium sp. | reverse complement strand
AGCGGATGCATCGACCCTGTTTTGCAGCCATTCGACCTAAGATCGTCAAGGACTCTTGACGAAAGCGCACCGCTTGTGTGGAAAACAAACGGTTTACCGGTCAACTTTGAAGCCAGTTGTTTGGAAACGGAAGCGATTTCGGAATCCTGCGTAGTGATAAATAAAATATCCGAATCAATATCGGCAAGATCGCCCAGCGTCGTGACAATCGCATTTGGCAGCAATGTTCGGATCAACTCAACTCGTCCGCGATCTCCGCGACAGATCAAGTTTTTGACCGGATATTGTTCCTTTGGAAGGCCCAATGCCAACGCTCCGCCAACGCGGCCCATACCAATTATCGATACGCACACCATACCGATAAAATATAGTCCACCGAAGCGAAACTTAAAACTCTGATGTTTCGAAAGTCGCTAATTATTCACAGGAGATGTCGTTGTTCTAAGCGTCGATTTTCCAGGGGTCTTGCAGATTATCCAGGTCATCCTCAAGTTGACGCAGATCTTCAGGATGTAGCTGCAGTATCGGCTCACCCGGGCTACGGCGCCTGTCGCTATGTAGTGAATTCGATCTTTCCATTTTTTGGGTCACAACTTTTAAAAGATGTATTTCCCCGGCCGCCATTTTTGGAAAGCCTCTATTCTCATCAAGAAATGATGCAAGCTCATTAAGTTTTGTCAGAGTATCGCCGTTATGAATCTTTTTCACCGAATTGAGGCCAAGTGCCACCGTAGTGCTTTCGGCAAGGAACTTATGCCTGAAATATTCCATTCCCTTGATGACAGTGCTTTCGAGTTTGTTTATCAGCTCGTCGGTATCGGCTGCATTGGTAAGACGGAACGAGCATATACAAAAAGGTTGGGTGTTCAGCATTTCCCTCACATTTGCATTGCATTCAGGAGTACGAAGTTCGCGTATAGTCTCCAGGGCGACTTCCATATCGTGCCGTCCGAACCATGGTATTTCAGAAAGGTCGGCAAATGTCGCCCAAATATCCGTTCGGAAAAACTCGTCCAATTTTGCCCGTCTGTCGCGAGAAGGCGTAACAGAATCATGCCGTTCAGCATAGAAATCTGTATAAAGTGATTTGAATGTTTCCCAGCTAGTGTTGAACTCAGCATCCTTACCGGTTTGGCTTTCGAAATAGCTTACAGAAAGGCCTTCCAGCAACGAGCATCGCAATTCTTCAATCTCCGGATCGTTTGTCGGTTCGCAAAGCGTGAGGTAAGTATTTATTTTATCGCGTTCGGCCAGTCTGCCAATACATTCTCTAAGCGTATCAAGATCTTTCTTTTTACTTTCAAATTCTTCCTCAGAATCCGCAAAAGCGTCTGCTATAGCCTGAAGGCAATTATCAAGCTGCATCTTTTCCTGTAGCAAACTATCGACCGATTCCGCAACCGCACCGAATGTCTTTTTTACATTCGAAGCTAAACGCCAAAGTTTAGAATTTAATTTCTCATCAGGCAGTATATCGAACCGCTCAATAAGGCGCGCTTTTCGCCATCCGCTAAGCCAATCGGAGAGCTTCGCCGCAGCATCGGAATCTCTAAGTGTTTTAAGCGATGCGTCGTCAGTAAGAAGCACGGCCCAGCGCAGCAGGCGTTCGTTGGAATATGCTTCCTCGGACGGACGGGCTATACCAACTATGTCCTCCCAGATGATCTGAAGATCAAGCGAGCGATGACTTATTCGATTTTCACTCGATGTGACAAATTCAAACTGGCGCTGCGCCACGAGCGCTCCGAGAACCAAATGCTGGGCCTCCTGAGTCAGACCATAAGGAGCCGACTGCATTTGTTTTGCCGCTTCGCTCAATGGGATCACACCGGTTTGGTCGGGGGCTTTCAGATCGATGATTTGTTTAACTATCGGCGCGTTAGCGAGATCGGCTGCAGATTGAGGAATGTAATTACCATCCTGCTCATACACCAGCCCAAGCGGCAATACGAAATTGGCTGCAAGTCTCTGAACCTCCGGGTTTTCATTACCTGAGCCGCTGAACAAGTTCTCAGTGATCAACGCAACTTCTTTTGCCCCAAGGACATTTGAAAATTCCGGATGCGACGGGAACTGTTTCTTAAGCTGATCCTCAAGCATAACGTTAAACAGTTGGCCGAGATTATATGACGATCTGGCAGCATCGGAAAATTTATATTCATTTCCGCCTGAAACTAAACGGCCTTCCTCAAGAAATATACGCTGCCATATCTTCTCGACCGCGATGGAATGGGCATGAAGCGCAGTTGGGACAGATTCACGAAAATTCTCGCGTATAGCAGTGTCCGTCTGCAGCACATGGAATCTGCGGATCGTATTGATGTCACTCGAAGTAAGATCGCCGAGCACCCATTCCGAAGCCGGCCATTTTAGAGCCGCATTTTCGGACCCAAGCGGAGAATCGTAACGCACGAAAACTTTCCAGTTGCCTGTATCGTCATTCTCATCAATCGGCGGCGTACCTCCCGACTGCCAGATGACCTCGCCCGGCCTTATTCCGCCTCGCCAAACAACATGAGTCGTAGCCCAGATAATTGAACCGTCATCCGATATCTCGAAATCTGCGAATTTTTCTGCAGTTTGACGCCTCAGGACCAACTCCACAGTTTCGGATGGAATATTCTTGATCGCCTCATCCAGTAAGCTGTTCAGGCTTTCGCCGCCGCCGACCTTGAAACTGAACTTTGCTTCCACATCTTCCGACTTTTTGATCGCGTTTGGATTTGCCTCGGCAAAAGCATCAAGCGTCGACTTGACGTGAGCCGTGGCCGACACAGGATCAGCCTCGTCCAAGATCAACATCGCAGCACAAAGCTCGGTTGCCGTAATTCCTTCGCCGTTGAGTGACAAAAGAAACAGCCCTTTGAGAATAAGCTTTGCCTCAAGACGCTTCATTACTGGTATCTTTGCGATCACATTTCGGTCAATGGCATCGTAGGCAACAAATGCTTCTCTCAGATCATCAGTGCCTCGCAGCTTTGTCTCAACATTGTCGAAAACCTCGTCCAGCCCGATGAGCGAATTCGCCGGACGCCCGAGAATGCGCAGACCTGCCTCGACCGCAAAACCTAAAAGTGCAAATTCCTGCAGATACAGCCGAACGAATGGAGCTATTTCAAGAATAGCCGGATGCATTGGATAGAGGCATGAAAAGCGGTGTTCGCTCCAGCGAAAACCAGGCAGAGAAGCTCGATACGATTCGTAAATATCATGCAGCACGCTGCGCATTTGCTCGTGCTTTGGGAAAACATTTGCATCTACGATCTTGTAAAGATGTTCCTGATCGAGGTAATCGATCGCAAAGCTGCTCGCGATCGATGAATTCATACCGTCCGCTCCGGCGATATCGTCATCGAGCGCAATGCCGACAAAAATTCCATGCACCGCCGCCGCCGCCGCTATCTCGCTCAACAAAACACCGTCATCGCGGGCCACTCTTGCTTCGCGGCCAAACGCTGTGTCGATCAACAAAACAAATGGCGTGTCACCTACCTTATCGGCAGCGACCAGCAAAATCTCGTTAAGTGAATCACTGAATTCGCCTGTTCCGCTCCCGGTAATACCTGCGATCGCAACTTTTAACTCAGATAACAGCGAATCGCTCGATCCGCGCTTTAGATGAGCGACCACGCCATGTCGGCGCGATAATCGCTGCGCGGTTGACATGACATGAGCATCCGAGATTCTCGTTCGCAGTTCTGGCTGCGAAACTATCGCACCGAGCGCCGCAATAAAATGGCTTTTACCGACACCGCGAAAACCCGCAAGGGCAAATGCAGCTCCGCGTCCTTTTTTCACATCGGCAATGCGTCCAACCCATTTTGCCATCAGATCAGCCGTAATGTCTGTAAAGTGATAACCGTTGAGCGTTGCCGCCGGATCAGCGAGAAAATCAGTCAGTCCGGGAGTTGTGCGAACTTCGACAATGTCTTTTACTTTTTCTTCTAAACGTTTCATGAGGCTTGCTGCGGGAACAATGAACGGAATGGTGCAATGAGAAACATTGCTTATATATTTTAACAAGTTTTTGCGCAACTGAAAACAGTTTTTTATCACTAAAATTCGCGAACTTTCGACGCCCAGTAACTTTTTTTCAAAATCACAACTATTTTTTGAGAATAGGCATCATAATATCGTTGATTTGTGTTTCACCTCATGGCTACAATCATGTAGTCGATATAGGCGGTTGGGAGGCCATTATGCATTACGGAATTGTTAGGAAATTTTGGGCTTATTTATTGGTTGCGGCTGTTTGGTTTAGCGCAGGTGCGTTGCCTGCTTCGTCTTTTGCGCAGGAAATTCCCAAAGATACTGCCAATAAAGATAAAAACAGCAAAAAGTCAAAAGATCCTAAAGCGGATCCGACACCGGTTTCCCAGTCGCCTTTAGGCTCTAAAGAAGACCCTTCGCTAATCGGTAAACGCAATATCAACAAAGGTTCCGACAAATTTTTCGGATGGCTCGGAGGCTCGCAGGAAAAAGAAATGCAGATCGGCCGCCAACTTGCAATGGAAGTCGAGCAGCAGGCCAAGATGATCGACGATCCCGTGATTACAGAGTATGTCAATCGCGTCGGCCAAAATATTGTCCTGCATTCGGACGCCAAAGTGCCATTCACCATAAAGGTGATCGACAGCGACGAGGTAAATGCCTTCGCGTTGCCGGGCGGCTTCTTTTTTGTCAACAAGGGACTGATCCTAGCCGCCGATAATGAGGCAGAGCTTGCCGGCGTAATGGCCCACGAGATCGCTCATGTGTGTGCACGGCACGCAATGGAAAATCAGGGCAAGGGAACC
>JANMDA010000045.1:0-6887 GCA_031376085.1 Chloracidobacterium sp. | reverse complement strand
GCGATCTGCTGCGGCGACTGGGACGGTTATTACCACATCAAATGGTCGTCGCTGCTGTGGGAAAATTTCAAACATGGCAAATGGCTCCCCACATTCGAATGGCTGCCGCTGACCGTGCTCAACCCGAAGGATTACGCAGATCATCACTTCCTGTTTCATCTGCTGCAGATACCATTCTTGTGGTTTTTCCAACCGGTTACGGCCGCTAAAGTCGCCGCCGTTTTCTATTCGACACTCGCAATATTTTCAGTCTATTGGATGTTGTTTCGCTATGGTGTGAAGAACCAGTTGGTCTGGCTGGCGGCGATCATGACATGCTCAAACGCCTTTTTCTACCGCATGAACATGGCAAAGGCACCTCCGCTGACCATTATCATTTCGGTGCTTGGTATTCATTTGCTGTTTCAGCGGAAATATCCGTGGCTGCTGCCGCTCATGTTCGCGTTCGTGTGGACCTATAGCCTGTTTCCGCTTCTCTGGCTCGCAGCGATTATTTGGACTATCATTATTGCCTGGAACGAACACAAATTTGAGTGGCAGCCGCTCGCTTACACGACCGGGGGCATGATCCTCGGCAATGTAATTAACCCGTATTTTCCTAATAACATTTATTTATTTGTTGAGCATTTCACTGAGAAATTTAAGATCGGCGGCGATTTTGTCGTGGCCGTCGGCGGCGAATGGTATGCATATAGCGGGCAGGAATTGCTGATGAATTTTCCGATCGCTTTGATGGCGATGCTGCTCGGTTACATCCTTTTTGTCCCGCGCGGCGGCAAGCTGCCTGAGAAGGCGGCGTTTTTCCTCGCCTTCACAACCATACTGCTTGCCTCGCAATTTCGTTCAAAGCGTTTTGCTGAGTATTTTCCGCCTTTTGCGATACTGTTTTCGGCGTTCAGCCTGCTTGCATTTGCAGAGATAAAGAATGAACAGACCCAATCAGAATTTGCTGAGGACACTGGTCAGTCTTTGGAGGCTTCTGAGTCTATCATGTGGAATGAATGGCTGGCCGCAGCTCGTCAAGCATCCGTTTGGGTCCTAGGCATCGCTCTTTGCATTTTTTGGATGTATAACCTTACAGGGCTGCATTCATGGGGCTTTGATGTGCCGGGAATGATCGATAATATTTCCAGCAATGAACCGGCAGACAAATATCGACGGGCGATGGAGTGGGCGACGGGCCTAGATGAAACTGGTGCTGAAAACATTCCTAAAGACGAGACGATATTCAACTGCACTTGGGACGACTTTCCAAAACTTTTCTTTTTCGATACCAAGCACAATTACGTTTACGGCCTCGACCCGAACTATCTCTATTCGGCTAATCCCGATCTTTACACATTGCTCAAGGACCTGACCGAAGGCAAAACGGATGATCCCGCGCCAAAAATACGCGACCATTTCGGAGCAAATTACATTTTTGCCGACGCTAAAGAAAACGTCGATATGATCGCAAAAGCTCTCGAAAGCGGCTGGGTCGAAACGATCTATGAGGACGACGAAGCTCGTCTTTTGATGATCCGTGCCGAAAAAGGCGAGCCACCCAATGAGGCGAAAGATGAGCCGCCCGAAACAACGGAAGAGAAAAATATTTTGGACGGCGAAGACAATACCGGTGCGGAAAATTTAGATGCGAACTTCGATGGAGATGAGGAAGCAAACTAAAATGAAGGGCCTTTGTTTTTTGCTATTGACTGCATTTGCTATAGGCTGCGGAGCAAATGAAGGTGTGTTGCGCTCCGGAAAGGAAACGCCTTTACAGGCAAATGTTGTCGAAGAGAAACCCCCATTTGAAAAGGATCTCGATGCGATGAGCACCGCCGGGTTTACTTTCATCTACGCTCTCAGACGACGCGACGGCAAAACTATCGACGCGGAAGACGTTCGTTTAATAAAGCAGTTGACCGTAGATACAAATCGCCGCGTAAAGACTGACGAAGACCATGCCGTGCTGATCGGTTCGAATTTTGAACTGCCAAAAGACAATCTCGCGGCCATCTATGCGCGATTTTTGGTCGAGGACCATTCCCCCCCGCCTGTCGCAGATGTAAATGCGAATACAATTTCCGGCAAATAGGCGTATAGTGAGTAAATTATGGCTGACCATAAATCGCCTGACATCGAAAACCCGACAGTAGAAATTGGGCAGAGCGATCGCGAACTGTCAGAGCGTCACGTTTATCTTCATCCGTCATCGCCGTCTATTCGTTCGATCTTGCGAATCGTGATAATAACGCTCGTCGTTCTTTTTGTCGCCGGATCGCTTCAAACCATAATTGCGTCGATCACCCCACTACTTTTTCTAATAATTTTGTCGGTTTTTGTGGCCTATCTGATTGACCCGTTGGTGCGCATTATTCGAATGCCGTTCACGGCCCGTAATCTCGACAAATTGATGCCACGCTCATTTGCGATCATGATCGCATACGTTTTCGTGATTTTGGTTTTGGGGGGAGCCATTTCATACATTGCCCCGCGCGTTGTCGATCAGGCTAAAGAGTTTGGCACGAATCTGCCGCAATACAGTCAGGCTATTAGATCTCGTTCGATTGAGATCAATCGCCGCTTTGACCGGCTCAGAGTTCCTGACGAGGTTCAGTCCGAGCTGAACAAGAAAGTGACTGATATGGGCACCGAGATTACTGCTTCGGTCGGAAATTTTGTCTTGTTATCAGTCACCTATCTGCCGTGGTTTTTTCTCGTGCCGATACTTTCATTTTTCTTTTTGAAGGATGTGAATTTGTTTCGGCTTGCAGTGCTAAGAATGTTTCCTGCGGGACGCTTCCGCATCAGGGCAGAATCTGTTTTAGAAGATGTGAACAAAACGCTCGCTGCCTACACGCGTGCGCAACTTTTATCGTGCTTAATAATCGCGGCCATTTGTACACTTGGATTCTATTTACTTGGTTTGAAATACGCTCTTCTTTTGGGAATTCTGGCTGGAATTTTTGAATTTGTTCCTCTGCTTGGCCCATTGACGATCGGAATAATTGTGACATTGATCGCGGCAGCGTCCGACGATCCGTGGAAGGCTCTATACGTCGCAATATTTCTTATCATTCTGCGGCTGATCCATGACTACGTTACCTATCCGCGAATTGTTCGCGGCGGCATACATCTTCATCCGCTGGCGATCATTTTATCCGTTCTCGCGGGTGAACAGGTCGCAGGCATTCCTGGTGTTTTTATCTCGATCCCGATCGTGGCGGTTGCGACTGTTGTCTACCGGCACATGTTAGAGCACAGAGGCGGATACAGCCTCGTCTCAGGCTGGATCGAAGAAACCGAAAAACAACGCGAGGAAACCGTCTAAAAATGTCACCTCTCGCCTGGCTGATCGTCTTCTTTTTTATCTTGTTGTTTTTGAGCATCACGGTATATGTGCTCGTCGTGCGCTTCTTTTACTGGGGGGACAAGAAGCAGCCGCCACAAAAAAAACATTAAAGCATCGACGCAAATTTTGCCGCTTCTTCTACGGCGATTTTTATCTCAATTACAAAGCACGGAATGTCGCATTTCAAATCCTTTAATTTCACAGCATCTTTTGCTGTCGTCAAAAGTATTTGAGAATCGCTCGCTCTGGCTTGCTTTGTGATCTCGTTAATATCCTCCTGCGTGTAAGGATGATGGTCGCGAAAAGTACGACTCGCCTTGATCGAAAAATTTTCAAGTTGTAATTGTTTAAAAAAACTTTCCGGATTTCCGATCCCGCAAAATGCAAACGCGGCACTAGATTTAACAGATTTGAAACCCTCAGTCGATACTTTATCCTCGCTTTGCGTTCTTTGCGTCTTTGCGTGAAATTCTTCCACCTTTTCAAAAAAGGCAATCTTATTTTTCGTTTCAAAAGTCAACGACTTTGGGCTTAACTTTGAAATTTCAGATCTCAAATTTAAAATTTCAGAGATCAGATTCGCCCTTGTAATAATTAAAATGTCAGCACGGTTCAGATTTGCCGCCGGTTCGCGCAGCCGTCCAATGGGAAGCATCTTTCCACCGCCAAACGGATCGGTTGCATCGATGCAGACGATATCGACGTCGCGTTTTACCTTGCGATGCTGAAAGGCGTCGTCCAGAACAAATGCTGTTACGCCAAACTTTCGCTTTGCCCACTCGGCGGCCGCGACGCGGTCGGCGTCGGCGATGACTATTGCTTTGCCGAGTAACTTACGAGCTAATTCAAAAGGTTCGTCGCCAGCTTCGCTCGGATCGGCAAGAATTTTCTCACCGTCCGAAACTAGAATGCGTTTCTTTGGATTTTTACGTCCATACCCGCGCGTCAAAATGCAGACGCGCATCCCACGCTCTGCTAATATTTCGGCGACATACGCCACGAGCGGAGTTTTGCCTGTTCCGCCGGCGGTGATATTTCCTATGCTGATCGTTTTCGCGCCGAGATCGAACGATTCAAAGACACCACGGTCGTAGAGCAGATTGCGAGCACCGACTATTTTTTCGTAGATCCAACTAAACGACATTGCGATTCTCAAGTTAACTATCGCAATCGCAAATCGCAAATTGGAAATCGAAAATCACTTTTTATTAGTCAACTGTATCAGTCTTTCGAGCTTATTCTGGGCCATGCCGCTGTCGATGCTTTGTACGGCGAGACGTGCACCTTGCATTGGATCTTTGGCGATGCCGCCGACAACTAGAGCGGCGGCGGCGTTCATAACGACCAGTGAACGTGCTTCATCGCGATTGCGGCTTGCCAGCACATCGCAGATTATTGCTGCACTTTCTTTTGCAGAATCTATTTTTAAATGACCGATCTTGCCTTTCTTCAATCCGAAATCCAAAGGCGACATCGTAAACGCTCTAACCTGGCCGTTCTTAACAACTGCAACCGAAGTCTCGCCGTTGAGCGTTATTTCATCAAGCCCGTCTTCGCCGTGAACAACCCAGGCGTTCTCAGCCTTCATCAACGCGAGGGCTTTGGCAACCGGCTCAACCAGCGATCGATGCCAGACGCCGATGAGATGATGCGAAACCCCTGCCGGATTTGCCAAAAGGCCGAGAATATTCAGACAAGTGCGAATGCCGAGCCTGCCGCGAACATCAGCGATGCGACGCAGCTGCGGATGAAATTTCGGCGCCAAAAGAAAACTCAATCCGACACCGCTAAGGCTGGCCTGCGCGGCATCCGCATCGTCGGCCGCCTTCACGCCAAGTTCGCTGAGCACATCGGCGCTCCCGGACTTACTGCTCACGCCACGGTTACTTTGTTTTGCAATTGTCAGTCCGGCTCCGGCCGCAACAAACGCGGCGGCTGTCGAAATATTAAATGTTTTTACAGACGAAGATCCCGTGCCTGCAATATCAACCGCTTTCTTCTGCGACCTCACCTTGACCGCAAGTGAACTAACCACGCCCGCCATTCCCGCGAGCTCCTCGAACGTTTCACCTTTTGCGGTCAACGCTGTCAATGCGGCCGCGATCTGGATCGATCCAATGTTGGTGTCCGTCATCGAGCGAAAGAATTTTGCCGCATCGAGCATCGACAGATCGTCGCCGCGCATCAGCCGCGCGAGAAAAGGAAAAAGCGGTGTCTCCGCTTTCGGATTGGTCGCGGAGATCGGCGCGCTGCTCAGCCAGTTTGATTTGTTTTCGGACATATTACAGGGTGCGGACTTCGCGGTGACGGGCGGATGAAAAAGCGTTAAACGTCACGCTTCTCCTACTTCTACTATCTCAAAGACTGACAAAGTTTTGCAATAACTTTCTACCGTGCTCGGTCAATATCGATTCGGGATGAAACTGCACACCTTCAATTTTCTTTGTTTTGTGCCGCAGTCCCATAATTAGTCCGTCGGGCGATGTTGCGGATATTTCGAGGCATTCAGGCAAGTTTTCGCGATCTACGATGAGCGAATGATAACGCCCCGCCGCAAAGCCATTTGGCAGATCAAAAAAGATCGTTTTACCGTCGTGATCAACGTTTACGGGCTTACCGTGAACAGGAGCAGGTGCCCGGACGACCCTGCCGCCAAAATACTGCCCAATAGCCTGATGCCCAAGGCAAACACCTAAGATCGGCACTTTATCCGCAAAACGCTCGATCACCGCCAATGAGATCCCTGCCGAGTCTGGCGTTCTCGGCCCCGGCGAGATCAAGATCCGCTCGGGTTTGAGATCGGTTTCGATCTCATCAACCGTCACTTCATCATTCATCACAACCCGCATTTCGACGCCTAATTCGCCCAGATATTGAACGAGGTTGTAAGTGAAAGAATCGTAATTATCGATGACAAGCAGCATTGATTTCTTATTCAACACAGAGGCACAGATTACGCAGAGATTTAATTTATACTCAGTGAACTGCGTGTCTCTGTGGTGAATTCTTATCCCAAACTCGTTCCCAGCAACCAACTGCCGCCATCTACGACGAGTGTAACGCCGTTGATGTAACTCGCGGCGTCGGATGCGAGAAACAAAGCTGCATTTTCGATGTCTGAGATCCTGCCGAATCTTCCTATGGGGATTTTTCTCATTAACTTTTCTTTGAGTTCCGGTATGAGCAGACGCTTCATTCCTTCCGTATCTTCGATCGGCCCCGGAGCGATGCCGTTGACGCGGACTCCGTGACGGCCCCATTCGACCGACAGGTTTCTCGTGATAGCGTCAACGCCAGCCTTTGCCGCCGAAACGTGTATCTGCATCGGCGTTGCCAGATAATGAAGCGTCGCCGAGATATTCAGGATTTGGCCTTTCGATTTTTTCAATTCTTCAAAAGCTGCGCGGCATACATTGAACGTGCCTTTTGTATCTATATCGACAACCGTACCAAAGCCATTGGCCGAAAGTTGGTCGGCAGCACAAAGAAAATTGCCCGCCGCGCCATTTATGACGATGTCGATCTTGCCGTAATGCTCTACCGTTTTTGCGAT
>JANMDA010000051.1:0-2286 GCA_031376085.1 Chloracidobacterium sp. | reverse complement strand
CTTTTGCCTAGCGATCTTGACGGATCGACACTACCGCCGGCCAACTCGCCTAACTTTTATGTTGGTTCAATGGACAATGGCGGCCCATACAGTGCTCCACAGGACGCATTAACTATTTGGAAATTTACTGCAAATTTTGCCGTTCCTGCGAGTTCTTCCTTTACGCTTGCCAATACCGTTCCGATTGCCGCTTATGACACAATTCCGGCTTTCTGCAGCGGCCGCTCGTGTGTTCCGCAACCGAGCACAACAGTCAAGATCGATCATCTAGGTTATCGCCAGCGCCCGCTTCATCGAGCTGCGTATCGAAATTTTGGCGACCATGAAGCAATTGTAACGAACCAATCTGTAGAAGCTTCGGCAACGATGTCAGGCATCCGTTGGTGGGAGATTCGCAGCCCAAATTCCAGCCCGACCATTTTCCAGCAAGGCACATATGCCCCCGGCACGAGCGATGGTATCCATCGTTGGATGGGATCGATCGCTATGGATGCAAGCGGCAATATGGCCCTCGGCTACAGTGCAGCCAGCGGGACCGTGTTTCCAAGTGTGCGTTATACGGGCCGTTTGGTTGGTGATGCCTTAGGTACATTGCCGCAGGGCGAGGCGTCGATTGTCGCCGGAACCGGTTCGCAAACAAGCACAGCCAGCCGTTGGGGCGATTACTCCTCAATGAACATCGACTCGACTGACGACTGCACTTTCTGGTATGTAAGCGAGTATGTCCCGACTACCAGTTTGACTGGATGGCGTTTGCGTGTAGGTTCATTCAAGTTCCCGGGTTGCTCAGCCGGTGCTACGCCGACCGCGACATCTACGCCGGCTTTCACGCCAACGAATACGCCGGCAAACACAGCGACGGCAACTGCGACGGCAACTAGAACTTTCACACCCACTCCGTCATCGACAAGCACATTTACACCGACGGCGACTTCGACAAATACTTCTACGTCGACAGCGACCTCTACAAGTACCTCTACTCCAACGGCTACTTCAACAAACACTTTCACGCCGACAGCGACAGCAACGAACACATTTACACCGACAGCGACCGCAACAAATACATTCACGCCGACTGCGACGGCAACAGTAACATTTACCCCGACAGCTACACCGACGAATACATCAACTCCGACGGCTACGGCGACGAGTACTTTCACGCCGACTCCAGAGGCTGTTGTCTCGGGAACAGTCACTTACGGTAACTCGATCGGTCCACCTGCTTCGCCGCGTTTTGTCGCGGGAGTACTGGTATCCGGAGCGGGTCCGCCTGCCGTATCAGACACTACAAGCGGTCTGGGCTCATACTCGCTGACCGGATTTGGGAGCGGGTCCTATACAATAACGCCGTCGCTTTCGGGCGGGGAAAATGGTTCTATCGGTTCGTTCGATGCAGCCAGGATCTCACAGTTTGTGACAGGCAACATCAGCTTTACAAGTGCCCAGTCAACTGTTGCGGACGTCAGCGGAACCAGCGGCATATCGTCATTCGACGCGGCCCTAATCGCCCGTTATGTAGCTGCGCTTGGGGCACCCACCGGAAGCACCGGCTCATGGATATTCAACCCGGCAAACTATACACATGCGTCGATCACAAGCAGCCTTACCGAGGATTACTCCGCTCTGTTGATGGGCGAGATCTCGGGTAATTGGACGGACGCTCCCCGTCCGGCGGAAGCGGCGAATGGACTTACACAAAGCGTGGAGATCGATGCCCCGCATTTGACAACTTCAGCTAACAAAGAAATCGTCATCCCGATAGCCGTTCAGCAAGTAAAAAATAAGGGAATCATTTCGTACGAGTTCGACCTCAGATATGACCCTTTGGTGATGCAGCCTCAATCCGATCCCGTAGATTTGGCAGGAACGGTCAGCCGGGGACTCTTTGCGGTCGTCAATGCAAGCGAACCGGGACTCCTAAGAGTCGTCATGTACGGCCCGCTGCCGATCGATAATGACGGCATATTGTTGAATCTGAGATTTAATGCGGTTGGGTCAACAGGATCAGCGTCGGCACTTACATTGGAGAGATTTGTACTCAACGAGGGTGATATACCGTTGATCGTGACCGATGGACGGATCGATATCTCGTATGCGGAAGATCAGAGCAACTAAGTTTTTTTAGTTTGCCCTGAAAAGGCCTTCGTCGACCTTTTGGCCAAACGTGATCGTACCGATCTCGGTCTCTTCGACTTGCTTTTCGTCCGCCCACAATACCGTGCGGAAAGGAACAAGCGTACTCTGGGCATAATTGTAATCGTAAAACTTACGGCGATATCTGACGCC
>JANMDA010000007.1:0-20263 GCA_031376085.1 Chloracidobacterium sp. | reverse complement strand
ATTTGTCGGCGTATTTGTCGCGGTTCGCGTCGGAGTGTTGGTTGCCGTCATCGTCGCCGACGGTGTATTTGTCGAGGTCGGGGTAAATGTCGCGGTAGCCGTCGCCGTTGGCGTACTGGTCGGAATATTCGTCGGTGTATTGGTTGGGGTATTTGCGGGCGTGTTTGACGGGGTGCTGGTTGCCGTCGCCGTTAGTGTATTGGTCGGAATATTCGTCGGCGTATTGGTTGGCGTTTGCGTTGCGGTCGGTGTAGGCGTGTTCGTTGGCGTATCGGTCGCTGTCGGCGTTCCGTTATCCGATAAAGCCAAGTTCGGTGCAGGGATTGCTTTATCAAGATTCTGGCCGAACTTATATGCAAAAAACGAACCGTCGCTGCTATTCAAGCGATACCAATAATTATCAGACGGACGAAAAACGGCGATATCCGTTTTTCCATCACCGTCATAATCTGCTGCGACCGGGACGTCACCCGTCATCCCGAAGGGTGTGGCCTTTAATCCGGAATTTGAGCTGTTGATCAAATACCAGTAGCCATTAGACGGGCGCCAGACACCTATGTCGGTTTTATCGTCGCCGTCGAAATCTCCATGAATTGGAATGTCGCCGGCAAGCCCGTATTGAGTCGTAATAATGCTGGCATTTGAGCTATTGATCCTGTACCAAACACCGGTTGACGCCCTGAAAACATTAACATCGGCGCGCCCGTCTCCGTCATAATCTCCCGGAATCGGTATATCACCGGCCAAGCCAAAATTTATCGCGTGGAAAGATCCATTGGAACTTCCGTTCCAAAACCACTGTCCAGTGGAA
The DNA here is from genome assembly GCA_031376085.1 of Chloracidobacterium sp. GTDB lineage: Bacteria > Acidobacteriota > Blastocatellia > Pyrinomonadales > Pyrinomonadaceae > OLB17. The sequence continues at coordinate 19,452 of JANMDA010000007.1, read as the reverse complement.
GGACGGAAAACAGCCAGGTCGGTGCGCGCGTCAGAATCAAAATTGGCGGGGACAGGAATGTCGCCGTTCGTTCCGAAGTAATATGGCTTTATAGTACTGGTTCCGCTTTCCAGTATCCACCAGACGCCATTTCTGAAAATTGCAATATCCGACCTTCCATCGCCATCGTAGTCGGCTGGAACGATTTTGTCGTCGGCAAGGCCAAAATTTGTTGCGGCCACTGAGTTGCCGTTCTGCATGATATACCACATGCCGGTCTCGGGCCGGAATACGGAAATGTCCGCTTTACCGTCATTGTCAAAATCAAATTGCGCGGCCTGAGCCTGTCCAAACGTCATTGAGCTGACGAACAGGATCAAAAAAAATGCAAAAGATATGAAAAAAAGTGGCGTCGGCAAACGGTGCGTTTCAGGTGAAGAAACGTCGCGGCACACTTGCGAATTCTGCATATACGGATCGGTGGTTATCTCGTTCGCTGAATTATCTGGCGAAATTAAATTGTTGATTCGTTAGTAAGATCTGCGGATCTGGTTAGGATTTGAGGCAGACCCAATTGTCTATTTAATAGAAATCAACAATGTTTAATATATTCCAACTATTTTTATCCGTAATTAGAATTAGGCCGATTTGGCCTGTGAAACACTTGGGAAAGTTACGTCAAATCGAGAAAACCATGTCGAATCGAGAAAGTTGTGCTTTTTCGAGAAAACCATGTCGTTTCGAGAAACTTGGTATATCGCAAAAATAATTTCAATGCTATGTTGAGGCTATGAACCGAAATCGCATTTGCCGCCCGACCACTAATCGCCAACCGCAATTTTTTATCGACCGCTCAGAGATCGCTTTTGATGAACGTGTGCGATATGTCGAGAGCGTCTGCCAAGTGCTGATCGAAAGCCGCTTCGGCGCGTGCTTAGCCGGCCTGTGACCATAGATCTGAAAGACTGCCTGGAACCGGCAGCCTTCTCCGATCTGCTCGATGATGAGCCAAATGGGCAAGTGTCGTTCTATGCTCTCTCATCTCAGGGACGCGCCGGCTACCAAGCAGTCGAAGCCGCATATCGAAGGGCGAAACAGATGGGGCTTTTAGACATAGGCTCGAATACGCGCAATTCCACATCTGCTCTCACCCCAAACCAGGGACGCGGCTCTCCGTGATTCCCAGGGACGCATGATCCTACGGGCGGAAACGCGAGTGTAAACGAGCGTGCCTTTCGACAAATTCTCAGGGACGCAAGTATTTTTCCTGTCGCTAACGGCGACGAACAACCCGCCACTAGGCGGCACGATATTTGAAAATATATTCTGGGACACAAAACATATTCTTTGTGATAAAAAAATCTCAGGGACGCGCAATTCCGACGCTTCCTGTCCCCAACGGGGACAAAGATAATAACCCAGGGTCAGGCCATAGGCCGCAACCCTGGGTACAAGCCACACACAACACCGACCCTGAAGGGGTCGAACAATCGGCAGGTGATGTTGCTCCCCTTCAGGGAGCGGAATCGTTTGGACAACAAACCTGGGGTTACGCTCGCTCCGCTCACTTCACCCCAGGCTATTCTTTGTCACCTTCGGCGACAGGAAAGGACGCCTTTATGTTGAAAAATCTCTGGGACGCACATTTTTAGATCAGCAGATGCCGGAGTATCGGCATACTCTTAACAAAAAATCCCAGGGACGCGCTTTTCCCGGATCCCTTTGCGACTTTGTTTCTTTGCGACTTTGCATTGAAAAAAATTCTCTGGGACGCGCACATGAGAACGTCGACTGGTTTCATTTCTATGTATCTATGTGGTGAAAAAATCTCAGGGACGCGCATATGAGATAAGCCCGATCCGGTTGTATAAATGAAAAAAACCCTTTCTCATGCCAATGGCAAAAGAAAGGGTTACAAAATACATGTTAAGCATTTACACAGGCTTAACAACAAAGACGGCAAATTGGGGAGAGGTTGTGGCGGGAGTGTAAGAAGAGCCGAAAGGTGCAGCGACGAGCGAGGCAGCGCCGGCGAACGGGATGGTGATGGTGGGCGAAGCGGCATTATAGACACCTGAGAAAACAGCCGTTCCGTTGAAGTTAAAGGCGTTTTGGATGGTGTAGGCCTGGCCGTTCGTGAGGCCTGCAAGGCTTAGGTTCACGCTGATCGAAGCGGCTCCCGACGGGGCATAGACGACAATGTTGGCACGGCCCTGTTGATAAGCGTTGGGGCGGACGATCACGGTATCTGGCATGGCATTGGTCATCGCCGAGCTTCCGGCCATGTCGTAGCCGGTCGCGGTTTTCCAATCGGTAAATGTCTGATTGTCGAAGATCGTCGTATTGCCGTATTTTCGAGCAGTCGTGCCGGTGTTGTAGTAGGTGTTATTGCTGACAGTATAATTACCGACCGGAGCCTGATCTGACTGGATGTTCACGCCCGACGAATTGGTCGTGTAAAACTTATTGTTCGAAACGGTGATCCGCGTTGAGTCTTCGATAGTCAGACCGATACCGCCGCCGCCGACAAAATAATTGTCCGTGACATGGCCGTCGTCAATACCCGAGCCGTAGCCAAATGTGCAGTTTGAGCCGTTCACATTGTGAGGGTGGAACAGATAGTTGCTTTTAACGATGATGTCGGGCATTCGCTGTGTTTCCGTGCCGAGGATCATGTTCCGGTTACGCTGCGACGGGACGGATGCGAGCGGAGCACCTGAATTGGCAACGGCGTTGCCCTGTAGGTCGCCGCCGACCGAGGCAGCGGAGCGTCCGTAGAGCTGCATCCCATTATTAAAGTTATTGAGGACAATATTGTCGTAGGCCTTTAAGTATCCTGCCGAGTTCTCAAGATACATACCGTGCCCTTTGCCTGGCGGGTCGGCTGCCGGGTCGTTCATTCCATTGTTGTAGCTGAGGCATCCGTAGATCTCAGTATTCGAGCTCGAGCTGCCAGTGAAGATGCCGCTCAGGTTGTCGTGGGCGATCAGATTGACGAACTTGTTGCCGTCTCCGGTATTGAATATCCCGTTTCCTCTCAAACCCTCGGCACCGTCGGTCTGCCAGTTACGCAGGGGCTCGCTGTTCATTACCTCGATGTCGCGATAGGTCGTATTGCTGCCGCCCACGAGAAGCTGATTGCCCGCCATCCTGACAAGCGTTCCGGCAGTGTGAGTGACGGCTGCCGTGCTGCTCCCTGCCGCCGCACGATTGACCGAGACAGTGTTGCCGGTGATGCCGTTGATATACAGAGCCTCACCGTCGACGATCAGCGATGTTGCACCGCCCTGCTGCCAGGGCATGACAAAGGCCGAAGGGTCCGCCATAGTAATGGAGGTCTGAGACGCGTCGATAGCACTCGGGAGCGTCGTAAACAGATACCCGTCGATCACAACGCCTCCAAGCCCGCGGACAGTTCCTCCGTTCAATGTCGATTTGAACTTCCCACGATAAGTTCCTGCCTGCACACAAAGCGTCTTGCCGGCAACGACTACCGTTGTCTTATTCAAAGCCGTGTGCAAACTCCAGGGGCTTGCCAGCGTTCCTGTTCCCGATGCCAATCCAATCGGCGATGCATAGTAATCGCATGTAAACGATGTCGGCGGTGTCGGTGCCGCTGTCGCCGTGCCGCTCGGTATCGCCGTCGGTGTGTTTGTCGGTGTTGATGTTGCGGTCGGTGTATTTGTTGCTGTCCGCGTCGGTGTGAATGTTGCAGTCGCCGTCGGAGTCGAGGTTGCCGTCCATGTCGAAGTAGATGTGGGTGTTCTGGTCGGAGTTGATGTTACAATTCCTGTCGGTGTTGCCGAGGGAGTGTCTGTTGCTGCTGCGCTAGGTGTAGCTGTAGGCGTTGGAGTTAACGTTGGAGTAGCCGATGGTGTATTTCCCGGCGTTATACAAATTCGCCTCCAGCAATTGCGGAAAGCTATGGGTGCCGGAATAGGTATGTCGGAACCAAGGCCGAATTGGTTTGCAACGTAGGCTCCATTGTGGCTGTTAAACCGGTGCCAGGCCCCATCCAAAGGACGAAAAACTGCAAGATCAGTTTTTCCGTCACCGTCGTAATCGGCAGGTACGGGTATATCGTCCTCTAATCCGAACACCGAATATCTCGGGCTGGAGTTGGAGCTTTGCATTATGTACCAGGTTTTAGTGGATGGTCGCCACACAGTAATGTCAGTTTTGCCATCACCGTCAAAATCGCCAAGTAAAGGCATATCTCCCGATTGTCCGAACAGCGTTGCGTTAAACATCGAATTCGAACTATTTATCCGATACCAAAATCCGTCGGAGGGACGAAAAACATTTATATCTTCCTTTCCGTCACCGTCGTAATCAGCCGGGAGAGGTATATCTCCGTCGAGCCCAAATTGAAGGGATGAAACGCTGCCATCGCCAGTGCTGTTGATCCAATACCATGTGCCGGTAGACGGCCGGTAGACGGTCAAATCTGCAAGGCCGTCGCCGTCAAATTGTGCCGGAACGGGCACATCGCCCTCAAGTCCTAAGAAAACAGAATCTATGGTATTGGTGGCACTCATCATACGCCACCAATTGCCATTGCGATAAATCGCCAAATCTGACTTGCCGTCGCCATCGTAATCAGCCGAAACAGGTTCGTCGCCGGCTATTCCAAACTGCATCGCTCCGAGTCCGGAGTTGCTATTGAAAAAGTACCAAAAGCTGTCTGAATCACGGAACACAGAAATATCTGCTCTGCTATCGCCGTCAAAATCATATTGAGTGCCGGGATTTTGACCCAACGCACTTAAACAAAAAAGAGACACGAGAAAGATTGCGTTAACGATGTGAGAATAAGACAGGCCTACCCGAAAAGTCGACAAAAAATTACTAAGCATTTAACCTCTATTACAAAATTTATTATTTAGAACTTACGAGAGAGGTCGGATGTGTATCTCGTTGGGAAGTAGCGTCCGGATGAATTAAAATTGTCGAGCCTTTTGCCAGGCGCAATAATCCTATATATATTGGCGCGACAAAGCGATGGTCAAACTAAACAAGATCAATAGTGAATTTTCAGCGAGATCAGGCAGGTTCAATGCTTGATCGCCATTCGTTTTTGAGCCACAGGGTCAATAAAAATCGCCAAAAACGTAAAGCGGTTCAATTATCGACGTGTAATAGGATTATAAAACTGTGGATCGTGTTGCCTGAATAAATCGATGAAGTTAATAGGGTAAAGCCCTATATCAATAATTTATACCCCAATTAGATTAAAATGCAAGCATTTTTGTTGGGATTATATTGGCCCTGAATTCCCAAAGAGAACAAGATTTGATGATTAGCGCACTCCTGAAGCGCAAATTGCAAAGGTGTATTGTGCGCTTGGGGAACGGTCGTTCACAAACTTTTCACAGTGTCATCTACGTTACAGTGTCAACCGTGCGCATCGTTTAGATTGATTTTATGTTGGAGAGATTTAAAGCCCAACATTATTGGCTACAGCCTTCATAAATCAGATACAAGGGAGAAACATTATGACAACTCAAGGAACAGGAACAGGAACAGAGAAACGATCAGGCATTATGACGGGAATGTTTTCCGATAAAGAAAGTTCGGAGAGCGCCTACAAGTCGCTTCGCGACCGCGGTTACTCGGATGATGATATAAATGTTGTCATGTCGGACGAAACGCGTAAAAAATATTATGCCAACGATGCCGATTCCGAACTTGGCACCAAGGCGGCTGAGGGAACAGGATACGGCAGTGCCATCGGAGGCACTCTCGGAGCGATCATCGGCGGAGTTGCTGCTATCGGCACCAATCTCGTCCTTCCCGGATTGGGACTGGTCGTATGGGGACCGTTAGCAGCAGCTTTGGCCGGTGCCGGAGCAGGTGGATTTACAGGCGGACTTGTCGGAGCGCTTATCGGTTGGGGCATTCCCGAGGATCGTGCCAAGGCGTACGAGAGCGGGATCAAGAACGGCGGCACCGTGTTAGGCGTAACACCCAGATCGGATGAGGATGCCGAATATTTTGAAAACGATTGGAAGACAAACCATCGCGGACAGGAAATTTATCGTTAAGTTAAGCGGACTTTTCGGCCTACGGGCCTTTGCGCGGAGTTTGGGCCGGATCTTTCAATCAGGCCCGACTCCGTATTACAGACAGGAGGGACCAATGAGAAATTATTTACTTTTTTTATTGTTAGTAGGAAGCGCGGCACTTGGAGCCTGCAGCACGGCTGCAAACAACAGTAATACGGCCAACATGCGTGGCACAAACACTAACACGGGCTATATAACTAATTCCGATACCAGCGTCAAGCCGGCCATGCCTGCAAACGCTACGAACATTTCGCCGCCGAGCATGAACAAGATTATGGGTAATACCAACACAAATCCCAAACCAATACTTAATTCGAATTTAAAGGCGAATGACAGGAAACAGTAATCAAGACGAAAGATTACAATATATAAAGGCTTCGCTTTAAGGTGAGGCCTTTTTCTTCATTCTGGATGGAATATTAACTTTGTGCGATTGCGCACAGACGGCAGTTTTCTTGTATGTTGTAATTATTTAAGCCCGAGTTAACTGGAGAAAAAATGAGTGCACTTACCAAAACTCGCATTCAGTAACCTCCAAAGTTACATATCCGATTTACGATGGCCAGGTTCACAATTCTCCTTTTAAAGGGAAGGTTGCAAAAAACATAAGGACAGCTTGATTAAACACCAAGCCGTCCTTTTGTTTTAGTTAATTCTGCGTTTGTGTGTTAGCGCACAGACTCAGTTTTTTTAATTGCTGTATTATCCTTACTAACCCACGGATTTTTATAATTTTTTTGACCGGGGGATCAAGGGGGCGGTGTATTCCGCAACTGCGGCAGGTGTACTGCCTTTCGAAGGATGCTTGAGGCGGGAAAAACTCAAGCATCCTTCTTTTTATAACGCTTAGTAATGGAGAAATAATCAATGAATACACAGACGCTCATCATTATCATAATCGTATTAGTGCTTCTATTCGGTGGCGGTGGCTTTTGGTATAGAGGCCGCGGACGGTAAGAAAAAGGAACAAGGGAAGAGCCAAATCCTCAAATGCGAAAGCTCATAAGCCATCACTTGTAACTGCGTTGGGTTTGAGGCGAAGAGTTAAAGTGCAGCTGTTTTACTTTGAAGAGTTTCAAAGCGCTGGATGATTATGTCCGGTTTTTTTCGCAATTTACCAGATTTGAGAGTGATCTGTGCCTCGGGCAAGGACGCAGCAAGAAACTTTCTTATCTTTACATCATCTTCGTCACGGCATAGTTCTGGTATTGAATTGGTTATTTCATGAATAACTGACGTTGGATAAGGTGCAATCTTACTGAGAAAGATCTTTGGATGAACTGTTTTAACCAGTTTCTCGTCATTCGACTCAAGGATCTCAGCCAGCTTTTCACCCGGACGCATTCCCGTGAATTTGATATGAATATCAACATTCGGCCTTAATCCGGAAAGCCGAATAGTTTGCCGTGCCAGATCGAGGATCTTTACCGGTTCGCCCATGTCCAAGATCAGTATCTCGCCACCTTTTCCGATAGCTCCGGCCTGTAACACCAACTGCGTTGCTTCCGGTATGGTCATAAAATAACGAGTCATTTCAGGATGGGTCACAGTCACAGGGCCGCCGCTTTTGATCTGTTCCCTGAACGTCGGAATCACGGAACCATTCGACCCGATCACATTACCAAATCGAACGGCCAGAAAACGCGTATCGTATTCCCGATCTAGGTCCTGGATAACCAGTTCGGCAAGACGCTTTGTGGCTCCCATCACGGATGTCGGCGACACGGCCTTGTCTGTCGATATAAGAACAAATGCATCGGCAGCGTACTGGCCCGAAAGTTCTCCTATCACTTTTGTTCCCAGAACGTTATTTTTCAACGCCTCGGAGGCATTGGTTTCCATCAAAGGAACGTGTTTGTGCGCCGCCGCATGGAAAACCACGTTAGGCCTGAACCGGAAAAAAATATTTTCCATTCTTTCCAGGTCACATATGTCAGCAATAACCGGTGTAATGTCGGCATCGGGAATCTTTGCCGTGATCTCCTGTTGGATCTGAAATAAAGCGTATTCCGAGCGTTCGACGAGGACAAGTTTCTTTATTTTGCTGTTAACAAGCTGGCGTACCAATTCCGCGCCGATCGAACCACCTGCGCCGGTCACCATTGCGATCTTATTCTTAAGAAATTTGTTGATGCTATTATGATCCAGCTCTACAGGTGCACGGCCAAGAAGGTCTTCGACCTCGATGTCGCGAATACGGCTAACGGTTACGTTACCTTGTAGAAGCTCATATAAACCAGGTATTGTGCGAACCTTGATTGGTATTTCCTGACATACCTTGAGTATCTTTTGGAACTCTTCCCGGCTCGCCTGAGCGATCGTAATGATCACATGGTCGGCTCCGAATTTCTTTACCAACTCCGGCAACGAATTGATATCGCCGCGCACTTTTACGCCGTTGATGACTGCTCCGTGCTTTGCACTATCATCGTCAACGAAAGCCTTTACATCGATGTCGATATCACCGCGCCTATTTATTTCCGCCAGGGTTAGCACTCCGGCCTGGCCGGCACCTACCATAATTACGGGTTTCCTTAGCGATTTATCCGCCGTCATACGGTTTGAACGCTCGTACATTTCGCGACGGACCATTCGAATACCAAGAACACCGATAAACGCCAGGAAAAAATCTAAAATTGAAATTGAGATCGGAACTACAACAGCCGCAAGCAGCACCGAATTAAGAGATCGGGTTGCGAGCAATAACAACAGAACGCCGGCTAGCGTTTTTGCAATAGTGGCAGCGTCGCGGGTGCTTGTATATCGCCAGATAAATCTGTGTGCGCCAAAAGTTCGGAGGGCAATAACCTGTAGAATGATGACCAATGGCAATTGAACTAAAAGATTCACTTGCTCGGAATCGGGAATTGAAAAATCAAAACGTAATAAATAGGCTAAAACAAAAGCGCCGATGAGACACGCTATCTCGACGGAGGATTGAATTACTCTATATGTAATGTTCCGCTTTTGAAGCTGTTGGCTTTTAAGGCGTACCGATTTTAATGTATCTACTAACAGCATTGTCTCTAAATCACTTTCCAGGCCAACCGCTTTTCCTTCTTCTACCAATCCCGTTGACACCTCAAGCCCCAACGGTAACTACAGGATCTGCCGCCCGTCACATTTACTTATCACTAAAAGATACTCATAATTTTAGGCTTATGAGGTAGTCCGCCGCATCAGGATTAGCGATAGTTTTAGTTAGCGTCCTGTGCAAATGCCACGGCTTTGCCTGTTTGCTAATAATGCCACTTAATATGGCATAAAATATCAGGTAAGTCTGCTATGTTCATCATAATATCGCAACCAATACATAGGAGAAATAGCCAGTGACCTTATCTCTTCATACTATTCAGAACTATCCATATACTCGATCTCTCTTCAATTATTGGTTCAACAATCAGGAAAATTGCATAACTTAAGACTTTTACTACTGAATGAATTCGGCTTTAATTCCGGCGAAGCCTTTGAGACAATATGTCCACTTACCATGGTCATCACATCGATACGGTTTTAATGGGTGCAATTCCATAATTATGACAAGCAAAACATCAAATCAGACTCCTATTTCAGAAAAAACTACAGATACGCCCAATACAGATGTTCCATTTTTTAAGCCGCATGTGACGGAAAAGGAGATCAACGATGTGGCCGAAACGCTTCGCTCGGGCTGGCTAACGACCGGGCCTCAGGTTAAGGAGTTCGAACGCGAATTTGCTGAAGCCGTCAAAGCAGATTTCGCAATCGCATTGAATTCCTGTACAGCAGCGCTGCATCTTGGTGTGGAAGCACTTGGCCTTCGAGAGAATCAGGCCGTACTTGTTCCGGCAATGACGTTCGCAGCGACTGCCGAAATAGTGTTGTATAAGAACGCGATCCCGATCCTGGTTGACTGCGATCCGGTCACTGGAAATATGGACATTGCGGACGCTGAAAATAAGATCGCAAGGCTAAAAAATGGCGATCTCCCGGTTTCCAATGGGTCAGATATTGAGGTTGTCGGTATTATTCCGGTTCATGTCGGAGGTTATATGCTCGACATCGGAAAGGTTAAAGACTTTGCTGAAAGGCACAAATTATGGGTTGTGGAAGATGCGGCGCATGCCTTTCCGGCGGCTTGGCGACAGGATTCAGACAGTCCATGGCAATATTGCGGCGAGAGCACGGCGGATGTCACATGCTATTCGTTTTATGCAAACAAGACGATGACAACAGGCGAAGGTGGAATGGCGGTCACAAATGACCCGGAACTTGCCGACCGCATGCGCCTTATGTCGCTGCATGGATTGTCTCACGATGCCTGGGGAAGATACTCCGGCGGCGCGTGGGATTACAAAATTGTTGCTCCCGGTTACAAATACAACCTGACAGACATTGCAGCAGCACTCGGTCGAGGGCAACTTGCAAGAGCTGAGGAAATGAGACAACAGAGAGAGGCTATTGCCGGATTTTATCTCGATTCTTTTGCAGGCGGCGAACTTGAGCTGCCGCCTGTCAGCGATGACAGATTACATTCGTGGCATCTTTTTCCGATCAGGCTTAACCTTGAATCGCTTACGATCGACCGTGACCAATTCATGGTCGAATTAAAAGATCGCGGCGTAGGCTGCTCTGTTCACTGGCGGCCTCTCCATCTCCACCCGCTGTATGAAAGCCTCGGTTGGAAGGAAAGCGATCTTCCGGTTGCCACACGCGAATGGCCGCGACTGATCAGTTTGCCAATATCTTCGTCGATGAGCATGGATCAGGCTGTTAAGGTTGTCGAGACCGTTAAACAGATCTGTTCCGAAAATTCCACAGCAGCGTAATGAAGAGTAAAGAGCGCGTCACAGGCCTACCGAGAAGCGTCGAAGTCGTTTTGGCGATATTCGGCTTGACTCTTACTTCGCCGCTCTTGATTCTGGCCGCAATCCTGATAAAACTTGATTCTCCGGGCCCAATCCTATTTCGTCAGGCAAGAATGGGCCGAAACGGAAAAACATTTACGCTTCTAAAATTCCGTTCTATGTATGTTTCCGATCACGGAGCGCTTGTCACGGCAGCCGGCGATAACCGCATATCGAAAGTAGGAAAATTGATCCGCCGAACGAAGATCGATGAGCTTCCCGAGCTTTGGAACATTGTTCGCGGAGACATGAGCATAGTCGGCCCGCGTCCTGAGGTGCCGGAACTCGTAGATTTAAACAACCCGCTTTGGAAAGAGATCCTTGAGGCCAATCCAGGACTAACCGATCCCGTAACTCTCCAACTTCGCAATGAGGAAGAATTACTTGCCCAAGCTAATGACCGTGACGATTTTTACAAGAACATTCTTCAGCCATATAAACTGCGCGGCTATGTTCATTTCGTCCGAAATCGCACATGGAAAAAAGACCTTAATATAATCCTTCGGACGATGAAAGCGATATTATTTCCGCGAACCGTTACCCAGCCGACCGTAGAAGAAATGCGATGGTCTTTGGCTGAATAGATCAGCGAATTTTCGTAATTACCTAAACTCAATCGAGTTGAGAATACGATTAAACACCGGCTCAAATTCTTCCTTTTCGTCAGGCGGTGAAACCATTGTTATAGAAAATATCTGCCCGCTAGTTCTCATAGTCATATACATCGTAATTAGTTCATCACGATCCGAAACGGTTGAGTGGCCCGTAAAAACTGCCGCTTTATAATTGCCGGAAGGTAACTTGGACGCAAATATTCGCCCCTGTTGCAGATACGCATTGTTCTGTAAAACAGATCTTGCGGTTGTGGCAAATGCTTCGTTGAAGTCTAGATTTTCAGGATTTTCCTGCACCGATGCAAAAAAACCGTGGGAAATGTTTTGATTACCTCCTTGTAACTTTTCAAAACCGCCAGATGGTGCGGCATTGATTGTGGAATTATCAATAGTCAGAGTGGTCCAATTCTCCGGAAAAGCAAGCGTAAAGGAGTTTGCCCCATAACGCCTGAAATTTTCTGAAGAGGGTAAAACAAGCCCGAAGCCGGAAATGTTTAGTCCAATTCGCCCTGACTGCCAACTATTAAGCAGCTTGGCGAGTAGTCTTTCTTCATCCTGACACGGACAATGACCGGTCGTGCAGAGGCCGCAAAAAATTGTCTTTCCCGCATCTTTGACCGCAGTACTTCCGGGATACAGGCGAACTGTGCGCTTGCTGCTCTTTCCACCAAACATTCCCTTTGCTTTAAGATTGATATATCTTATGCCGAATTCATCCGTCTTCTCGGTCAATTCATTAACATCCTGAACAGCGATGCTAAATGCCAGTTCTGCTTTTGAATCCGGCACAAATACGATTTGTTGAGCGGTCACGTTAAGCTGTCCGGGAAACAATTGAAGTTTCGAGCCTTCCTTGTTGTAAACGCGAAAAGGAAATGATGCAATCTCGCCGCGTGATATTGCCAGGCCGAGCATGTCGGCGGCTTCAGGCAGTTTTGAAAGTTTGAAATAAGATTGTCCGGCGATCAATGCAGAGCGTCCGTTTAGCGGCCGTACTGCCAGGGCCATTCGGGCATTTTTAACAGCACTTTCGTAGTCGCCGTCCTGCATCGCTTTTTCGGCCAGCGCAAGTGGGTTTTGAAAATCGACGGGCCTTAAAGTCATTGACAATTCCTGCCTGACTCCAGCCTTATCCAAAAAGACTTTAGCTATCTCAGGTGTATATCCCTGCTTATGACTGACAACAGTATATGAACCCGGCGGCAAAAGGAGGCTGCTTACAGAATTTGAATACTCGCCGACACCTTGAATCTCAATCCCGGCATCTTCTACATTGTTGCGAACCGAAAGAAATGCTGATGACGGACGTAGATTAAAAGAGACTGAATTCGAACCTTGCCTTGTCACATTCAATGGCTTTTTCTCTTCAAAATAGCCGTTTTTACGGACTGTTATTGTGTATGCTCCGCCTTTGACCGAGGAAACTTCAAGCGGTGATCCGTCAATGGGAGTTACAAATGTGTCCTGATCGACCGGCTGGCCATCGTTCCTTGTCAGAAAAACCTCGGCTTCCGGTTCGTTAACTGAGATCGAAAGCGTCACATAGAAAGGCGCTCCGTTGTTCTTTGTTGTGGAGGCTTTTTCATCTTTTCGGGGAGTTGAAGGTTTCGGCGTTGATTTAGGTTTTGCTGCTTTACGAATCTGTGTCCGCGTGATTTTTTTCTCCGGATCGGCGCCTTGTGCAAAGGCCAACGAATTCAATAAGAAAACGCACGTTCCGAGAAGTATAAAAAATAACTTTTGAAGTTTCATTTTATTGAAGCCGGGCAATTGCGTCCCAGAGGGTTTTTCACCACAGATGAACAAAGAACACAAAGAATTGATGTGTTTGTGCGTCCCTGAAATAAAATCATCAGGAACCATTCGCTATCGCTCCCGTTTCTGACATGCGTCCCTGAGATTTTCTGTTCGACATTGCCGTCATCCACTCCGGCGTTTGCTGGGTCAAAAAATGCGCGTCCCTGAGATTTTTTCACCACAAATGCGCAGAGAACACAAAGAGTGAAAGATGTGCGTCCCAGAGATTTTTTCAACGCAAAGTCGCAAAGAAGCAAAGTCGTAAAAAATCTGAAAAGTGCGTCCCTGAAAAGTGAAAGTGTAAAAAGGTTGTTTTGTCCATTCTCATAACTTTTCCACTTTTGCACGTTTTCATTTTCTAACTTTCTTCGCGTCCCTGAGAATTGAAAGTGAAAAAGGAGAAAAGTGAAAATGTGAAAAGAAGTTTTGTAAATTCTCATGACTTTTCCACTTTTGCGCGTTTTCACTTTTTAACTTTCCTCGTGCGTCCCTGAGATTTTATGTTCAGCAAAATACCGTCATCTACTCCGGCGTCTGCCGACATGCGCGTCCCTGAAACTTTTCGGTCATCCTTCGTTGATTCATTATCATCATTTGAACCGCTGCCAGATGTCCCATAAAAATCAGTTAACAATCGCCAATTGCGAATTACGAATTTGAAACCCTCTCTCATCCCTTGTTGATTCTTAACCCGATTAGAATCGCGTCGGATGTCCCGTAAGAAACAAATAGAAACTGCAATTTGCGAACAGCGAATTTGCACTATAAATCGCCTCGCAACTTCGACACTAGCGCCGTTTAGCGTAAATTGAAATACCAATTTTCTCGATATGACATGGTTTTCTCGAAACGACATGACTTTCTCGATATGACATGGTTTTCTCGATTCGACATGGTTTTCCCAATATGACGCAACTTTCCGATGTGTTGCACAAGCCGTTCAATTGGCTGACATATCCTTGGCGCATCTAAAACCTGAATTTTTATACTCTTTTTCATCTCGTGCACCATATGCGCGTCTGTAAACGGCAGTCACCTCGTTTCGTTTTCCGCCCCAAAAACCGCCGCGAATGATCTTTGGCTCGATCATTTTTCGCCGAAAAGGTACTCCGTTTTTATAGGGCCTTGCATCGCTGGCTGTCCATTCCCATGCATTGCCGCTCATATCAAAACATCCGAAAGGTGATTTTCCCGTTTTTGTTGCTACTTCAACTACTCCTGTAGCTCCCGCATTTGTAAGTTCGGAATTCCAATCCGATCCCCAAGGGTAAATTCGACCGTCAGTTCCGCGAGCGGCAAATTCCCATTCCTCTTCGGTCGGCAGTCTTTTGCCTGCCCAGTTTGCAAAAGCTGTTGCATCGTCCCATGTAACGTTTGTCACGGGATATTTGGCTTCTCTCGGCAGAAACGTCCGATTTACCCAATGCGGCGGCGGGTTGTGACTGGTTGAATCGACAAATGATTTGTAATGCTCGTTTGTTACTTCAGTAACGTCAATATAAAAGGGCCGCACAGTTATTTTGTGTGCGGGTTTTGAAAATTCATCCGCGTCATCGCTGCCCATAAAAAAATCGCCGCCTGAAACAGACGTCATATCAGGAGGCGGCTGGACCGCTGACGGTTTTACGATATCTGGTGTCGGCTGGTCAGATCCAGCGTCTGTGACAACCGGTTTGTAATAACGCCAAAGTAGAATTCCAGCCACGCCAAATACGATCAGAACAACAACTCCCGACAATAAAAGGATCAAGCCTTTGTTGGAGCGTTTGGGCCGTTGAACTGCTGCGGCTTGGAATGAAACTTGGTTGCTAAATGCTGGTTCGGCAACCGGTTGAGGCGCATTTTGTTGAGCGTCAATATTACTCGTGATGATCGATGGCTCTGGATCTAGTGATTCAGTTTTTGACTCGGGGGTGACAACAGCCGGAATCACATCGTTTGTAAAAGATTCCGTTTTTGCTGTGGAACTTGTTTCCTGATCGACCTTAGAGCCAATTTCTTCAGTAATGGCCGGAATCCCTTTTGGGAGGACAAGGGTCTGGGCTATATCTGGTAAAGTTTCTTGATGGATCTGAGACACTGGGCTAAATTTTGACGGCGCCGGAGGTGGCGGCGGTGGGGCAGGAACAGATTGCGCTAGTAAAGATTTCTCAACGAGTAATGCAACTCCGCATCCGTTACAGAACTTGTTAGTTTCCGAATTTTCTTTTCCGCACCTGGTACAAAACATAAATTCAAAACTAAAGTTACGAAAAGAAACTATTTTGAAAACTCCTGCCTTTTCTTTCTGTCGGCATCGGCAAGAAGTTTTAATCTGTTTTTTTCGTCACCGACAGCACGCTCGCTCATCAGGTCATAAACGGCAGCACGCTGTAGATATGCGGCTGCAAAAGATTTATCGTACCCAATGTATATTGACAGGTCGCGAATCGCAGCTTCGTATCCTTCATCTGTTTTTTTTTCAATGTGGGCAAGGGCCCGTCTGAAATAAGCAGCGGGAATTTTGGCACTGAGTTCGATTGACTTTGAGTAGTCATTAATTGCGGCGTCAAAGTTTCCTTTGCCATAAGACGCAAAACCTCTCTTGCAATACGCATCGGCAAAGTCCGGTTTGCGCGAGATTGCCTGATCAAAACTCTCGATTGCCGCATCAAACTGTTTACTCTCCGTATACGCAATTCCGCGATTGAAATAGGCAAACACATATTCGCGGTTCAGAGATATTGCAAGATCATAATTTGTAATGGCATTGCCGAAGTCGTAGTTTTCCAGATATGCATTACCAAGTGCAAAATATTTTTCGGATTTAAGCTTCTCATCCGTTGTTTGTTGAACAGCTCCGGTTAATTTATCAATTTTCTCTTTGGATTCTCTCTGCTCTTTCTGAACTTTTTGTTTTAGTGTGAGAGCTTCTGAGTTGTTGTTCTCAAACTCTAACACCTGATCGTAGTCTGCGATCGCAGCCGTGTAATTCTTTTGACCGTAATAAACAAGCGCTCTCTGTAGGTAAGCTTTTATGAAATGCGAGTCCGCTTCGATGGCTTTGTTATAGTCGTCGATAGAGGCTTCAGTATTTCCGATGAATTGATATGCCTTGCCGCGATTTGTGTAAATGGTTGAGATGCTGACATCGTATGGGAAAAAGGTTACGGCGAGACTAAAATCTTTGATCGCGGCCTCGATGTTCATCCTGTCGTAGTTGAGCTTGCCGCGATTATTATAGGCTTCGGTATATTTTGAATCGATTTCGATGGCTTTAGTGTAATCATCAATGGCGGCATCTATTTCATTATTGGCGCTGCGGGAAAGTGCCCGGCAATAATAGGCTTCTGAAAAATTTTCATTTACCTTGATTGCTTTAGTATAAAATTCGATAGCTTCGATATAATCCTTTTTATCGTCTTCAGCCTTGCCTGCTTTTAAATATTTAGCTGCAAGGGCCTGACCAGTTTTTGGCAGCCCTTGTAACATGATGCCTCGTCGACGGTTTGATTCGGCAAGCCTTGCTAACAATCGTGCCTTTTCTTTTCGGCGGCGGGCTGCCGCTTCCTCAGGTGTGTCCTTTATTACTACAGCTACTTTTACTGGTGTTTTTGGACAATCGGGCTTACCTGTAACGCCACAGTCCTGCCCATTGGTGCTAGCCACAAAAAACATCAGGCCCAGACCAACTGACGATAAAATCAATGCGACTTTATTGATAATGTTCATAATAATTTTATCGTTCGGAAACCATGACTCATTCATTTGCCAATATCTTTAGCACATCGAAATCCAGTCAAATTGTACTTGTCGCCGGTTGCCTGCAGTCCAATTCTAAAAGTAGTAGTTGCAAATTGCTTTGCCGTTTTAAAATCAACGCCCCTTCGCGTTTTTAGTTGGTTTTTCCCTTCGTACTTAGCCGCAAGTGTTCCTCCTGGGTATGCACTGAAATCATTGGAAGTCCATTCGCCTGCATTACCGACCATGTCAAAAATACCAAACGGAGATACGCCTTTGAATTTTCCGACTTCAGCGAGAGCACTTCCCACTTTATCAACATTTGCAAGGCCCGCTTGCCATTCATTGCCCCAGGGATACAAACGATTATCCGTTCCCCTCGCAGCAAATTCCCATTCTTCTTCAGTAGGAAGCCGTTTTCCTGCCCACTTCGCATATTCCGCAGCATCGAACCAATTGACGCCCACTACGGGAATTCTGGCCGTCCCAGGTAGAAAGTTGTTATTTTTCCAGTCCAGCGGCACGTTGTGATTTGTGGCATGGACAAATTCTGCGTATTTTTCATTAGTTACTTCATACATATCCATAAAAAACGGCTGGACAGTAACATTGTGAGCGGGCCGATCTTCCGAAATCGTTCCGGCATTGCTGCCTATAACAAAATCTCCTCCCGGAATAAGTGCCATTTCAAAAGGAGGCGGTTCAGGAGTTGCCATAGGAGTTGTTCCAGTTTGATCTACTTGCTCGCCGCTAGATCGATTGAAGAAATAATAAATACCCGAGGCAATTATTAGCAGCAAAAGAAATCCCGTGCCGACCGCCGCGATGACAAGCGGAAAGTTGCTTCTAGTTTCTTTTGCAGGTTTTGCGCCAAATGATGGCAAAGGATTGAAAGGTTCTCCATATTCTGGCAGCTCGACAACTTCCTCGGGCTGTTCCAACGGTTGAGACGCTGGCATCGGAATAGGTTGAGTTTCCGGTGCAGGCGGTTCAAAAATGGTTTTATTTTCCGGCTCGATCGCTGATGTTTCGCTAACTTTCGGTTCTTGCTCCGGCTCGAATTTTTCGAAGGAAGGCTCATCAACCGGCTGTAGCAGTGTTTCGAGTGATTCGAAAGCAATTTCCGATTCAGCTTGTGGCGATTGAAAAACAGGTTCTGCTCTGAGATCGGTTAATGTGGACAAAAACTCGTATGCTGGTGCTTCAACTTCAGCTTCACGCGCTTCAGTGTTTTCTGATTCAATTGTTTCAGCAGCTGCGATGGCCGGCTGTTCAAACACTGATGACCCAACATCTGTTTCCAGTTCTTGTTCAACTGGATCGTCACCAATTTCTGTTTTTTGTTCCGATTGCTGTGTATCAATTTCAGGCTCTAATATCGGAGGTGTTGTGATAGCAATCTCAGGTTCCTGATTAATTTCCGCAGACTCGAATGCAACGGTTTCTTTTTGCTGAGACTGGTGTAAATCAACCGGCGACAGATCTTCAACATCAAAATTATCAAGAGCTGTCTTTGTTTCCTGCTCAGGCGTTGTTTGTGAAAGGTATGATGCGACCTCCGTTATTTCTTGCGTAGTAAATGGCGAAGTTTCATAGGAAACTGCGGGCAGTTGCTCAAGCTCTGTCGAATCGAATGCAATTGTTTCTTCCTGCTGCGAGTCCTCAATGTCCGATGACAACTCAAGTCCTATAGTTTCAATATCCGTTGCGTCTTCGTCTTCCGGCTCATTCGAATCACCTGCACTAAAGTTGTGTAGATCAGGTTGAGACGCTTCAAACGGAGTTTGTTCACCTTCCGGCAATTCGTATTCGAGCGTTGGCTCTTGCTGTGAGGATAGGTCGGACTCTTTCGGAATGAATTCCTGTGGTTGAGAAATAAAATCTTGCTCGGGTGTATTTTCGGACGGATTGTCATCGCTTACATTGTTTTCTTGTGATCTCGACACCAATGATGCATAAGGATCGAAAACCGTGTTGACGGTTTTGGTGACCGTCTCATACTGAGAAATATCTGGCGCTGTTTCTTCAGATTCGATCTCGATCTTTTCTTCGTAAAGTATTTCTTCGGTAGGTAAATTTTCCGTGGGCAGATCGTTTTGAGCGAGCTCAAAATCATCAAACAACAGCGATGAAAATATCTCGTTCGATTCGGTTAGAACTTCACTTTTTTCAAAGTTCGAGCCATCTTCTTCTTGATAAATAATTTCTTTCTCTGCATTTGACAGAGCTTCGACACCATTAATTTCCGACGCAGCAATTACTTCATTTATCGATTGGGAATTAAAAGCCTCGGGTTTGCTTATTCGAGGCGGTGGTGGTGGTGGCGGAGGCGGCGGTATCGGAGTTGATTCAACCGTTGGAATGGATCGCACAACCAGAGACGTTCCGCAG
>JANMDA010000424.1:0-4150 GCA_031376085.1 Chloracidobacterium sp. | reverse complement strand
GTGACCTCACGAGTCTCAGCATATTTTCGTACGATCTGCAAGTAACTTTCGATCCGTCCGTTGTCGCACCTGCTTCCCCTGCATTTGAAACTCCGGGCACGCTTAGCAGCGCATCAACGATTACGTCCGATACAATCAATTCCGGCCATATGATACTCGGCGGCTCTCAGGCATCACCGTTTGACGGGTCGGGAACGCTGATCTTTCTTAGATTTAATGTTATCGGAACGTCTGGGCAATCGAGCGGACTGCTGTTTCAGGATTACACGGATCCGGGTTCGATCTTTCATCCCGGATTTAGATTCAATGCCGGCACGCCGGCGGCTATAACTGCGAATGGCAGCATTACCGTTACGGGACCAACGCCGACCAGCACCTCAACGAGCACACCGACAAATACGCCGGCCTTTACGCCGACAAACACACCAACGGCCAGCCCGACCGGAACGCCGATCTGCGGTACCGCGTCGATACCGGCGGTGACATCATTGACCAATGTGCCTGTATCTGTGCCGGTCAATGTCGCCAACATGAGCGGAACTGGAGCAGTTTCCGTGAATTTTACCGTGACTTTCAGCCCCGGCGTGATGAACTTTAACGGCGTTTCGTTCGGCACGGTTGGAAATTCAAATGGCGGCGGGCGAACTTTGTCGTTCAGCACACCGACTTCAAACTCGATCAATGTGTCCATTTTCGGTGGAAACGAAATCCTCGGCAGCGGGCCGCTCGTCAACCTGAATTTTAACGTATTTTCTCAGCCGGGCACGCAGAGTTTGTTGAACTTCACATCATATCAGATCAACGGCGGGCCGTCGTGCAGCACACTTACAAATGGCAGTGTTACGGTCGTAGCGGGCACGGTCACGGGCAATGTCACATACGGTAATATTATCGGCCCGCCATTCCCCCGAAATGTGCCGAACGTGACGATAAGTGGCAACGGATCACCTTTCGTCTCGGCCTTAACCGATACCTTTGGCAACTATTCGCTCAGCGGCTTCGGATCGGGATCTTACAACATTACGCCGTCAAAAACCGGCGGCGCGAACGGAGCTATTTCGGGGTTTGATTCCGGCCGGATCGCGCAGTATGTGGTTAGCCTGATAACGTTCACGCAGACACAAATAGACGCGGCTGACGTAAGCGGCAACGGCAATGTTTCGTCTTACGATGCGACATTGATCGCACGCTTCACTGTCGGGCTGCCGCCGCCTGTCGGTTTGACGGGCAGCTGGGTATTTTCACCAACGAGCATTTCGCACCCGTTCATCTACAGCAACATTGCGAATGATAATTTCAGCGCACTGTTAATGGGCGACACCTCGGCCAATTGGAATCATCCGAATTCACTGCCGAGGGCTACGAGGCCGGACAACTTTGGCGGCCCGGAACGGAGCGCGGTCGTAAAGGCACCTGACATGACTGTGTTTGCAGATGGCGACGTAATAATCCCGGTCAATATTCAGGGTGCCGCCAAAAAGGGCGTCATATCCTATGAGTTCGATCTCAGGTATGATTCAGCAGTGATTCAGCCGCACACAAGGGTGATCGATCTTAACGGAACTGTCAGTAATGCACTTAACGCCGTTGCGAATGCCACGGAGCCGGGACTTCTTAGAGTCATCGTATTTGGGCCCGTGCCCATCGACGCTGATGGTATGCTGCTAAATCTTCGATTTACCGCTGTCGGAGCGCCCGGCTCGGTGTCGCCTCTCACTTGGGAGCGTTTGATGCTAAACGAAGGCGATCCGCAAGTTTTGGCTGTCGATGGACGCGTCGAGCTTTCAACCACTATATCCAAAGATGCCGAAATCGCTGGACGCGTGTTGACGCCATTCGGCACAGGCATCCCAAACGCACGCGTCACATTAACAGACACTACAGGCCGCAGCCGAACCATCATTTCAAACAGCTTCGGCGCATACAGATTCGGCAACCTGCAAGACGGTGAGACCTACACGATCCGGGTAGATGCAAAAAACTACACCTTCACCCCGCTCGCCATCAGCGTCACCCGCCAATCGACAAACCATGACATCATCGCCGGACCGTAAAAAAGCTATAAACACTCCCCCAAAAGAGCGGAGTGTTTTTTTTAAGGATGTAAGGCAGTTTTAGCTCAAGCCCTCTTTGCTAAAACCTCTTCCTTTTTGTTCTGTCCCGCTGCCATCCGGATCTGTCGGGTTTTTATTTTGTTCAGCCTGGTTGACGGGATCACTATCTTTTTCATTGTCTTCCTTACGATCCGGGATTGGCTGCAAACCTTTCTCGCTCTGATGCTGAGGTTCTTGTCCGAGCTGTCCCGGCCCTGTGCCTGGCTTTCCTTGCTCTGGACTTGTGCCTGTTGGTTTACCCTTATCCTGCTCTGCTTGTGTTCCTTGTCCCATATTATTACTCCTTTTTTTTATGCGATCACCTTATCGCATACTCATTTAATCACCGAAAACCAAACTCCTTCTGTCATATAAAAGACACTGTGGGTTAAGACGGTTTATCTAGGCTCTCGACCCACTTGAGAAATGAATCCTCAAAAACGAGCCAGCCCATTTTTGTCGGAGCGTTGCCGACTGTGTCAAAGGTTCCGTCCTCGCACATCGCCGTTAAAGCGCGTCTTGTAGGAGGCGGAACAATTATTCTATGTTTACGAATTAAGCGATCGATCTCGGCAATGCGGAGTTTCGGCCGCGGCGATAAATCCAATGTTCGTTGTGTGGTGTTCATATATGTATTGTGTGTGTTCTTGTTGAATTTTAGGCCGCAAGATGCGGGAAGAAGGAATGACGGGAGAGGCAGGCAAGGATGCTTGCGGCTCCAGTCGGAAAGTTACGTCATATTCGGAAAGTTGTGCCATATTCGGAAAATCACGTCAAATTAAGAAAGATACGTCATATTCGGAAACTTGCGTCGATCTCGGAAAGTTGGTATTCCAATTTTTCTAAACTCGCGCTAGTCTCATCACTGTCGGACGATATGTAAGCGGCGAAAAGAAGTCTCGAACAAATAAGCTTCGCCCAATATCGTCCGATTATTATAAATTATCAAACAATCAATATAATTGCAAGTTTGAAACAACATATCATTTGCAGAAACAAAACTAATCGGTGTGCATGACGGGAAAGTTGTTGGAAGGCAGATTGAAAGAACTCAAGACTCAAGACTTACGACTCAAGAATATGAACGATACAAAGAATATTTTACTGGCGTGGATAAGCTCGGTTTCGTCCGTTTGGACAGCGATCGAAGCCAAAACGTGGATAACCCTTATCTCGGCGATCGTGCTGCCGATCCTTTTTTTCATGATCGGCAAATCCGTCGACGTCGCGCTTCAGATCTATTTTCGGAGAAAGCAATCAGAGGGCGAGGCCTCAAATAAAAACTATGAATAAAGACATCGACCAAGCATTAAAGAATCTACGGGCCGATTCCGACCGCTACGCCAAGGCTGAGCGGTACTACAACGGCCAGCACGACCTCGGCTTTGCAACCGAGAAGTTTCAAAACACATTTGGGACGCTGTTTCGCGAGTTTGCGCTGAATCTGTGTCCCGTGATCTGCGATGCCGTTCGCGACAAGCTGCGAGTGACGGACTTTTCGCTGGAAGATACGGGCGGAGACGCGACCGTTAGGGAGCGTGCACATAACGGAGAGGGCACGCTCGTTCACACTCGCGTTTCCGCCCGTGCGGCCTCAAGCGACGCGAGGCTGATATGGCAGCGCAACCGCATGGGTACGAATGCTGGCGAAGTTCATAAGGAAGCGCTCAAAAACGGTGACTCTTATGTCATCGTCTGGCCGGACGCTCAGGGACGCGCGGTTTTCTATCCGAACAAGGCAGTAAATATCACCGTCGGAACTGACGAAGCAGCTCAGGGACGCATCACCTGGGCGGCCAAGGTTTGGAAGGCGGCGGACAAACACGTCAGGCTCAATCTTTTTTATCCCGACCGTATTGAGAAATATATCTCTAAAAAAGAAACAGAAGGTTTATTGCCTGACGCTGACGCATTCATTCCTCTGGGACGCAACGTGGACAGCCGTCGGAACGCAGGCAGCTTGCCTGCGTGTTAAAAAGCCGAAGACTCGCAGGCTGGCAGCCTGCGTTCCGACGCCATTATTCCTAACCCATACGGCATCGTGCCTGTATTTCATT
>JANMDA010000381.1:0-7796 GCA_031376085.1 Chloracidobacterium sp. | reverse complement strand
TGGACGAAGCCTTGAACGCACTTGAGAACGATCATGAATTCCTGCTCAAGGGCGATGTTTTTTCAACATCGCTGATCGAGCGTTGGATCAAATACAAGCGCGAGAACGAGATCACGCCTTTGCGATTAAGGCCGCATCCGCTTGAGTTTTCAATGTATTACGACATCTAAGTTTGTAGGCAATTGGCAATAGCAGTGGGTAGATCGAGGGATCTGCCCACTTTTTTGTTATATTTTATCGAGATGAAAGTTGAGCCGGTAATTTTGGATGGGAAGTTTGTTCGGCTTGAGCCGATGGATGAGAAACATCTGGACGGCCTTTGGGAAGCTGGCGATGATGAGGCGTTGTGGCAGTTGATCCCGACGACGGTATCTTCTCGCGATGATATGCAAAAATACATCGAGACCGCTCTTGCTGACCGAGATAAAGGCGTGGCTTTGCCGCTTGTCACGATCGAGCAGATTTCGGGCAAGGTCATCGGCTCGACGCGGTTTGGCAATATCGACATTAGCAATCGCAGGACAGAGATCGGCTGGACATGGATCAATCAGTCTTGGCAGCGGACCGCCGTCAATACCGAAGCGAAACTATTGATGCTGACTCATGCTTTTGAGACATGGAAATGCATACGCGTCGAGTTAAAGACAGATGTTTTGAATGAAAGATCCCGGAACGCCATATTGCGTATCGGGGCGAAACAGGAAGGGATATTTCGCAATCACGTCATATGCGATACAGGGCGTTTTCGCGACTCGATCTATTTCAGTATCATTGAAACTGAATGGGAATCCGTAAAGGCGAATTTAACATCAAAGCTGACGGACGAATTATGATCGAAAGATATTTTTTATTTTTTCTTATTATCGCGACGGTTTTTAATGGCGGCTGCTCGGGGAATCCGGATGTGGCTAAAACCGCAAACTCACCTAACAATCCTTCTGCTGCAACTGCATCGTTAAATGCCGGACAAAGCACAAGTTCGAACGTCGCACCTAACATTCCAGCGGCAAACACGGCACCGGTCGATGCGCTTGAAAATCTAAACAAGAGGAAAGTGACGGACGTTCCCGGAGCAGTAAGACCGGAAATGCGCTACGAGCCGGCTGCGGAAAACTCTCAGATCGCGCGGGCTATGAACGGCAGCGGACAAATGTATGAGGTTCGTGTTTGGACTAAACATCCCCAGCTTCTTAAGGTTGAATCGATCTGGGTCGATGACAAAAACAAAGCTTTGACGATAATTTTGAGGACCGGGAAAATATTTAATATCACCACCGACCGCATTCCGAATGTAAAATCGGCGACGGCTAATCAATTCCTCGAATTGGCAGGTGTTCAACCTTCTGCTGCGACTCCACAATCGAAAAATATACCCAAAAAGGCAGAATAGCTGAGTTTTGTTGTATAATCTGTCACGGATATGGAAAAATACGCACTGACATGCCCTTGCTGCGAGGCCCATTTAACGGTTGACGCGAACACGGGCTCCATAATTGCTCACGAAGAAAAGAAAAAAGTGCATGGGTCGTTTGAAGAGCTGAAAGGTGAAATGAGTAAGCAAAAAGAGCATCGCGAACAAATATTTGCACAGGAAATGTCGTCGATGAAGGACCGCGAAAGATTATTGGAGGAAAAATTCCAGGAAGCCCTGAAACGGGCGGATACGGATTCGGGCAAGCCTTTTAGAAATCCCCTCGACCTCGACTAAGAATGACGAAGCCCTTCGCCTCAGAATATCCAGTATTACGACCAAAAGATCGGATCATCTCGGCACTCGACGTGGCGACGGCGGCAGAGGCTCGCGAGATCATCGGCGAATTAGGCAGCGAGGTTGGGGCGTTCAAAATAGGTTCGCAGTTGTTTACTGCAGCAGGGCCGGCGCTGGTAAGAGAATTCACCGATGCCGGATTAAGGATATTTCTTGACCTTAAATTTCATGACATTCCAAACACTGTTGCAAATGCAGCGGTCGAAGCTGCGAGGCTTGGAGTTTGGATGTTGAATGTTCACACGCTCGGCGGCAGCGAGATGATGAAACGCACCGTCGATGCGGTGCGGCTTGCTTGCGAAAAAGAAAAGATCGCACGGCCGCTGGTGATCGGCGTGACAATTTTGACTAGTTCGACGGATGCGGTGCTTGGTGAGATCGGGATCGATTCGGGTATTGAGGAGCAAGTGGCAAAACTTGCGCGGCTTGCGGCAGATTGTGGACTTGATGGTGTCGTGGCTTCTCCGCATGAGATAAAAACAATTAAGGAAGCTGTGACAAAGCCCGAATTTTTGATAGTTACTCCGGGCATTAGGTTACAATCTGCAACGAAAGACGACCAAAAGCGTGTTAAGACGTTTACTGAGGCAATTGACGATGGGGCGGATTTTGTAGTCATCGGCCGGCCTATAATTCAGGCAAAAGATCGTTCTGAAGCCTTGAAGCAGATCATTGGATCGACTCATAAATGAAAATAGGTAATTGTAAGTATAAGTTTTTTAATGTTCGCCGACACATGTTTGCTGTGATTGTGGCGATGTTGTCGTTTTGCACTCTTTTTGCCGGTTTTGCGACTGCGCAGGACAACCGGTTTCGCATTGGCGAAAAACTTACTTACAACGTTTCGTTCGGTAAATTTACAGATGCGGCATATTTTGAGACGGCAGTCGTTTCCCGCGGCAATCTTAGCGGCCAGGAAGTGGTTGAACTGAGATCCAGGCTGAGGACGCGGGAAATTGTAAGCGCGGCCTTTTTTCAATTGGATGAGACCCGGAATGTTTTTGTCGCACCCGATACGGGACTTCCGGTGTATATAAGCAAAAACATAAATTACGGAGTCGAGCCAAAGGAGACTGTAGATAATTTTCTTAAGGAACCGGCCTCAAGCTTTGATCTGGTGTCCTTGATCTATAAGGCTCGATATTCAAACGGAGCGGGTTCATTTCCGCTGGTTGAAAACGGACAGCATTACACAGTTACGTTTCAGCCCACGATCAGCGAAAAAGTTAAGGCCGAAGCCGGCGAATTCGATACGGTTGTTTCGCTGGTGCAGAGCGACTATTTGACCGCAATCGGTATCAAGGAACTGAAGATCAACTTTGTGGCGGACGAAAATCACGTTCCCGCACTCATTCGGATAAAAACAGCCAAAGGGATTTTCACCGCATCAGTTGCGACTATTCAGATTCCAAAACCAATGCCAGTTTCGACGCCGGAGCTGTCCAAAACATCCGCGCCGGCCGTAACTCCGCCGGCCAAAGCGACGCCGACGCCTTACATCGAAAACCAGCCGATATTACCCGAACTCGGCTTTATTCTTGGCGAAACACTTGACTACAACATCTCGGAAGACGGAAGACGGATCGGCGTAATTTCTCTTGCTGCAAAAGAGAGAAAGATGTTTCAAAATGAGGACAGTTTACTTCTGACGGCAACAGTTACGGTTGTCGAACAGGGAAATCTCCTTTTAAGCCAAGGCGATTCCATCCAGGTCCAAGTCGATCCCGACACACTCGCACCGCGCTGGATCGAGTCCAGATTCGCAGGTGATTTGAAGTGGCTTAATCAAACGGCATTTTTTGATAAAAGAACGGGAAATATTTCATTCGGCAAAGAAAGGCCGGTTGACTCTCCCATTGGAACGCATACGATCCTTTCACTAATGTATGCTATGCGTTCGTTCAATCTGAAACCAAGCAAAGATGCCAGCAATCCTGTTAATGACACTCGAGTGGCTGTGTTTTGGGATTCACGGCCATATGTTTTCACACTTATACCATCGAATCCGGAAGAAATCACTGTAAATGGTGAAAATATTTCTGCCCAAATGATCGCTTTCAAAACCGGAAGTGAATTGCTTGATAAGCAAGGGTTGAAAGTTTGGCTCGCCGCGAATGAACGCGTTCCGGTGCGGGTTTCTTTTGGAACTTATCAGGCAGATCTCATTGCCCCAGCAAAAAGTCTTACTAAATAAGTTTGAACGCTTTATAGGCGGCTCTTTTGATTAAATACGGTAAGAGAAGTTAAATTGCATATTTATTCTAATTGAAATTGAAAACTGTTTTCAATTAGGCTACTATTATTTTGAGGGAATATTATGCAAACCAAACCGGATCGTAATATGACGCTTACTGACTTGCCGGTAGGCTGCGATGCACGCGTTACCACTGTAAATGGTACGAGTCGTGTTTCGCGGCGTTTAATGGAAATGGGTGTAATTCCAGGCGTGGACGTGCGGGTTGTAAAGATGGCCCCATTTGGTGATCCGATTGAGGTTCGAGTGCGCGGCTATAGCCTTGCCATGCGGCGAAGCGAAGCTGACGGTGTCGAGGTCAGCCTTTAGAGTGGAAGCAATGAATGAACGACACCGGAAATAATTCTCAGATCACAATTGCACTGGCTGGCAATCCCAACGCCGGCAAGACAACTCTCTTCAACTCTCTCACAGGCCTCAAACAAAAAGTTGCAAACTATCCGGGCGTCACTGTCGAACGCAAAGAAGGCCCGTGGAAACTCAACGGCACGGCGGCAAATCTCATTGACCTGCCTGGCCTCTACAGCCTCGACGCGACATCGCTCGACGAGCACATTGCCCGCGACATAATTACGGGCGATCAAAAAGGCGTGCAAAAGCCTGATGCGATCGTGGCGGTCGTTGACGCAACGAATCTTGAACGCAATCTTTATCTCGTAATGCAGTTGTTCGAGTTTGGCGTGCCGGTTGTAATCGCTCTGACGATGATCGACGTTTTTGAGAAGGAAAAGCATGAGATCGATGTCGAGATGCTCAGCGTTCTCTTAAAAACGCCGGTGGTTCCGGTCAACGCAAAGAGCGGACGCGGACGAGCAGAACTGGCAGCGAAGATAAAGGAAGTGCTCGGTAACAAGCCGACGGTGCCTTATGTTTTTGAGGAACGAGAAGAAGACGGGCCGCATGGCAAGATATTTGCCAGATACAAGTTCATTTCCACCGTTGTTCAGGAATCCGTCTGGCACAGCGATCAAAAGCAGCATCGGCTTTCGGAAAAGATTGACCGCATCCTGACGCACAAATTTTTCGGGCTCATTATTCTTATAGCGATATTGCTTCTCGTTTTTCAGACGATCTTTTCGTGGGCGAATTTGCCGATGGATCTGCTTGGAAAAGGTTTTGGTTCACTTGCCGATCTTGTTCGTGCGGAAATGCCGCCCGGTATTCTGACAGATCTTTTAGCCGACGGCATCATTGCCGGCGTCGGCGGCGTTGTCGTTTTTCTGCCGCAGATATTGTTGCTTTTTTTCTTTATCTCGCTTCTCGAAGACAGCGGCTATATGTCACGGGCCGCATTTTTGCTCGACAAACTGATGAGCCGCGTCGGGCTGCATGGCAAGGCTTTTTTGCCTCTTATCAGCAGCTTTGCCTGCGCGATACCGGGCATTATGGCGACGCGAACTATCGAAAGCCGACGAGACCGTTTTGCGACGATAATGATCGCACCTTTCATGAGCTGCTCGGCACGTTTGCCGGTTTATACATTGATGATCGCTGCGTTTTTCGCAGGCCAAACAGTTTTCGGATTCATTTCGCTTGGTGCGGTATTGATGTTGGCGATGTATGCCCTAGGCATTATCGTGGCGATCATCGTCGCTTTCGTTTTAAAACGCACTGTCCTCAAATCACCGCCGCCGCCGTTCCTGATGGAACTCCCGCCATATCGTCTACCGAATTTGAGAACCGTGTTTCAGAATATGCTCACGCGAGCGTTTTTGTTTTTGAAACGTGCGGGAACGGTGATCCTCGCCATATCGATAATTCTCTGGGCGTTGATGTATTTTCCGCGAAGCTTGTCAGTACCACCTGCGGTAGCGGGTGGTTTAAGCACAGATTCTACTAGTGTCGAGATGACTAACGTTCAACCACCCGCTACCGCAAGTGGTACTGACTCGGAACAACTCAAACACAGCTTTGCCGGCAAGCTCGGACATGTGATCGAGCCGGTGATCAAGCCGCTTGGTTTTGACTGGAAGATCGGTGTGGCTTTGATCGCAAGTTTTGCAGCCCGCGAAGTTTTGGTTTCGACGCTCAGCATCATTTACAACGTCGGCAAGGACGAGAACGAACAATCCGAAACACTCATTGCGGCGGTTCGTGACGCGAAAACTGATGACGGCAAGCCCGCTTGGACACCGCTGACGGCATTGACGCTAATGGTCTTTTTCGTACTCGCGATGCAGTGCATGTCCACCATCGCGGTCGTGCGCCGCGAGACAAATTCGTGGTCGTGGCCGTTGTTTATGACGGCTTATATGACAGCGCTCGCTTATGTCGGGGCCCTCATCACATATCAGGGCGGCAAATTATTGGGGTTTGGGTAATGGAGTTTCAAAGCATATTTGTCGGGATCATAATCATCGCAGCGATTGCTTTTGCGGGCGGCTCGGTACTGCGAAAACGTCATTCCTTTTCTACGAAAAGCGGCTGCGGCGATGATTGCGGTTGTGGATCGACAA
The DNA here is from genome assembly GCA_031376085.1 of Chloracidobacterium sp. Taxonomy (GTDB): domain Bacteria; phylum Acidobacteriota; class Blastocatellia; order Pyrinomonadales; family Pyrinomonadaceae; genus OLB17. Next base: position 1,318 of record JANMDA010000381.1, on the reverse strand, counting down.
AGGGTCAATAAAAATCTACGTAAACTGTCGTGCTCTTTTTTTCCTCCGATGAAACCAGCCAAAGACGCCGAGCATGGGACCAAATAGTCCAATAGCTATTGCAACATAACTCTGAATTACATAACTTATTCCCGCTTCTCGTATTATGTCCGGACCTACGAATGGATCGTTTATCTCAGAAATAATAAGCGAACTGTAAACATACACGACCAGTAAGATGACAGGTAAAACGAAGGGGGTTGGCCGAACCAAAAGAAATCCACCTATCGCGGCGACTAAGAAAAACGACCATATTACTGCCAACGAAGGCTCTTTATCCATGACCTCAAATAGAAATATTTGGACATTCATCTTTTGATAATATACGAAATATTTATTTGGATGTTCTAATGTTAAAGGGCGAAATCACCCTTTTCCTTGAGAGGATCAATTTGAGCAATCAATCAACATTCCTAACCCCTGGCGTGCGTGCGATGTTTTTATCGACGCTCGCATTTTTTTTGGCGAACGTTTTTGTAAAACAGGTCGCTCATATTCCGGCAATGGAGATCGTGTTTTTTCGCGGCATTGTTTCGAGTGCTCTCTGTGTTTATGGATTGCAGCGTGCAAAAGCAAGCTTGATCGGATCGAACCATTCGATGCTGCTGCTTCGCGGGATATTCGGCACGACGGCTCTTTTTTGTTTTTTTCTAACCCTTCAGCAAATGCCGCTCGCGTCGGCACAGACGATCCAATATATCTCGCCGATCTTTACAGCTACCATCGCGATCTTTGTTCTCAAGGAAAGCGTAATGCCGGCGCAGTGGTTGTTTTATGCCATCGCATTTAGCGGCGTGCTGCTGATAGAGCGTTTTGATGACCGAATATCGCCTCTTTATCTTGCTGTAGGCATATTATCTGCGGCGTGTTCGGGAATGGCTTATAACCTTGTTCGCAGTCTTCGCGGGAAGGAGCATCCGCTGACAGTTGTGCTGCATTTTCAACTTGTCGGGTTGCTCGTCGGATTTGTCAGCCTGTTTTTTCAATGGGAAATGCCGCATGGTTGGGACTGGGCCATTCTTTTACTCGTGGGCATTTTCTCGCAGCTCGGCCAGATATTCCTGACGAGTGCTCTCCAAAGCGAACGCGTCGCGGGCGTTGCGATCATCAATTACACAGGCCTCATTTACGCCTTGACTGTCGGCTGGTTTGTGTTTGGCGAACCGCAATCGATAATATCTTTTGCAGGGATGCTGCTCGTAGTCATTGGAGTTATGCTGAGCGTATTTTACAGCCACAAAAAAGCGAGGCGGCTCGAAGAGATCGAAGCGACAGCGGG